>JBCDFK010000130.1:0-6135 GCA_039178065.1 Pseudomonadota bacterium
CGTCCACTTTTTAGAACGCTAACGGCCGCATCAATCGCATCATGGGCGATTGCTTCCTGCTGCGTAAACGGCTTTGTGAATTTTGTAGCTGGCATGGGTGGGTTTCGCCTGTTGAAACCATATTGCTACATCGAATATCTGGCTTTGCAAAGCGACCAGTTTTGTACTGATCAGCGACCAGAATTTACGCACAAATATCCCGCGAATTTTGCAGATTAGTCGGCATGAAACGCTATCGTTGGCTGGGATATTCTATGCGCGGGGTATTATCCCGTAAATATTGCCCAAATGCCTGTACCGGCAAGGCCGATAAACAGCAAAACCATCGCAAAGAAGGAAATCGCAAATCCCACAAAACGTAGCCGGATGGGGGCATCTTCCTGAACAAAATGATAGGCATGTACTATTCGGCCGACGCTGAACACCAATCCAAGAACATGTATCATCCAGGCGGGCGCGCCCATTAACGCGGCTATAAGAAGGCCGATGAGGAATACCGGCATGTTTTCAACAGCATTTGCTTGGCCACGCATGGTGCGTTCAAGGTGTTTATTGTCGCCATGCCCAATCGCAATGCGGTGCTTTCTGCGCAATGCTCCAATTGCGTTTCCCATCCAAGTAAGTATGAAAAAACAAATCGCTGCATAGATGCCAACTGCACTTAAAGCTATTTGGTATTGTTCCATGATGAGGAGCCTTCGCTTTCAAGGGTGTAGTTTCGCACACATAAGCGTGAGGATTATTTACTAATAGAGTCTTTATATTCGCCCCAATTGACATAGAAGAGTCGCAAAACACAATCTACCAACAAGGCAGGTCCACATTGTTCAAATCATTTTTCCCCAAACCGAAGGTGTTTTTTGGCTCTGTTGTCGTTTGGACAGCCATCTGCATGATAATATGGTTCATTGGTGCCGATCAGTGGGGCTTGCCACTGGTGCAAGACTGGGTTCCGGTAGCGGTTGAGGGAGAGCGCCCACCTTTTTTAACCGCTGATAAGGCCTGGATCTACATCTTCATTGCAGCATGTGGCGTTTTGTTTTCTTTGATGTGGGCCTTTATCGGGCAAAATAAATGGTATCGATGGTCAGTGGCCGGTTCGACCCTCATCATCCTTGCAACTTATTACAATGTACAGATTTCGGTTTATTTGAACGATTGGTATGGCGGTTTTTACGATCTGTTGCAGAAAGCGCTAAGTGAACCAAACTCGGTAACTGGAGCTGAGTTCTACGGCCAGCTTGCAACGGTTGCTCCGATTCTGGTGGCGAACATCATGGCGCTGGTTCTGCTGGACTTCTTCGTCTCGCACTACGTATTTCGTTGGCGCACAGCCATGAACGACTATTATATGGAAAACTGGCCGCGATTGCGCCACATCGAGGGCGCGGCTCAACGTGTTCAAGAAGACACGATGCGGTTCGCCCGTATCGTCGAGGGGCTAGGGGTTTCTTTTGTTCGGTCCCTAATGACGCTCATCGCGTTCCTGCCTCTACTTTATACGCTCTCACAGAATGTCACCGAGCTGCCATTCTTTGGCGAAGTTGACGGCTCAATGGTCTATGTCGCCATCATGTCAGCTTTGTTTGGAACCGTGCTTCTCGCGGTTGTTGGCATCAAATTGCCAGGCTTGGAATTTAACAACCAAAAAGTGGAAGCAGCTTACCGAAAAGAGTTGGTTTATGGCGAAGATAACGTAGATCGCGCCCAACCACCTAGCGTTGCCGAGCTCTATGCGGGCGTTCGCAAAAACTATTATCGCCTATATTTCCACTATCTATATTTTGGCATCGCACGTTGGTCTTACCTGCAAGGTTCTTCATTTATCCCGCTAGTCGCTTTAGGGCCGACAATTCTGTCCGGTGCCATTACGCTCGGCGTGTTCACTCAAATCAACAATGCATTCGATCGCGTGGAAGAAAGCTTCAAGTTTTTTGCCAATGCTTGGACTACAATTATTGATCTGATCTCAGTGCACAAACGCTTGCGTCTGTTTGAATCCGCAATTGTTGACGAGAGCTTGCCGCCCGTTAGCGAAGACTGGGTGCAACAGAGCAGAGCGCTGGCAGCTGGCGAGTAATTGCTTAGCGGGCGCAGTTCACGCAACGCTCAGCCATAGGATCTATTGCGAGGCGCCCGTCCGGAATTTCATTTCCGCATTCCTCGCAATAGCCGTACTCATCATCGGCAATGCGACGCTCAGCCATTTCAATGCGCACCAAATCGTGCGCGCGTTTGCGTTCGGTCGCTTGCGCCATCGCTTGCTGCTGCATCGCATCCATGCGCGAAAGACGCCCTACGGAGTTTTGGTCAAGCTCCACAGGCGCGCGCATATCTTCGCTAACCCGTGAAAACGCCTCAAGTTCGGCGCGAAGTGCGGTCAGCCGCGCATTTGCCTTTTCAATATTCACCACCATGCTACAAAGCTTAAAACAACAATCAATATTGGCAAGGTTATCATGATCTGGCTGCTTATCGGTCTTACTTTGTTTCTCGGCATGCATTCGGTGCGCATGGTTCTACCAGGTGCGCGCGAGGTGTTTTGGCAGGCGTGGGGCGAAAATGCCTGGAAAGGCATCTACAGCGTTGTATCCATAGTTGGATTAGTCCTAATTGTCTGGGGCTATGGACTGACACGTCTGGAAGGTGCTGTCCTTTATGATCCGCCAAGTTGGGGCCGCAGCGCCAATCTGTTGCTGATGTTTGTGGCCTTCACATTGCTGCCGTTTAATATGCGTTCATCAATATTGCGCCCCTTCATCAAAAACCCATTTTTGCTGGCTGTCGGACTATGGGCGATTGGACATCTATTGGCCAATGGCGAACTCGGTTCCGTTGTCCTTTTCGGAGCGTTCTTGATTTGGGCGATTGCAAATAGGCTTTCATTATCGCGTAGGCCAGATGTTGCGCCTCCTTCAGTTCCATTGATCCAGGATATTGTTGCGATTGCTGTTGCGTGGGTGATTTATGTGCTGTTTATGCTCAAGCTTCATATGTGGCTGTTTGGCGTGCCACCGATTTTGATCTAAACCGGCAATACCCCCTTACATTCTTTGTCATTTGCGGTTACACGCTGGGCACAAATTAAGAAGGTTCGAAGATGTCAGACGACAGTTTTATCCGCGAAGTTGAAGAAGAGCTGCGCTCCGACAAGCTCAAGTCTTTTTGGGACCGCTTCGGCACGCTCCTTATCGGCGGCGCATTATTGCTCGTTGCCGCCACCGCAGGATCGCGATTTTATGACTATTACACTACCAATCAGGCCAATGCCTCTGGTGATCGGTTTCTTGCTGCGCTGAATTTGGCCAATGAAGGCAAGAATGCTGAAGCGTTGGCAGCATTGCAGGAGCTGGAAGCCGATGGTTATGGCCAGTATCCTGTTTTGGCACGTATGCGCGCTGCAACAGTTTTGGCCAATGATGGCAAGGTTGGGGAAGCCGCCAGCGCTTTTGACGAAATCAGTGCCGATAGTTCCGTACCTGTCGCGATACGCGATATGGCGAAGATCCGGGCGGGATATGCTTTGGTGGATACTGCCGAATACGCAGACGTTGCCCGCCGCGTCGAGGCCTTGTCCTCACCAGATAATACGTTGCGTCACGCTGCACGAGAGATCATGGGCTTGGCCGCATGGCGCACAGAGCGCTATGAAGATGCACAGCGCTTCTTCACTGATATTTCAAATGATGAATCCACGCCCGGTGGTATGGGCGAACGTGCCCGCATAATGCTCGAGCTCATCACCGCGTCCGGTAAGGTAGCAGCAGGGTGAATTTCGCGGTTGCTATCGTCGGCCGTCCCAATGTTGGAAAATCCACATTGTTCAACAGGCTCGTCGGCAAAAAGATTGCTATTGTTGACGACCAGCCGGGCGTAACGCGTGACCGACGTCGCCATGACGCTCGCCTTTTTGACCTGGAATTTGAAGTGATAGACACGGCCGGTCTGGAAGAGGGCAAAGCTGAAACACTCTCTGGCCGCATGCGCGAGCAGACCCTTTATGCCGTCGAAGAAGCAGACATGGTACTGTTCCTTGTCGATGCCAAATGGGGGTTAACGGCAGACGACAAAACATTTGCAAATATTCTTCGCCGCTCAAACAAACCGGTAGTATTGGTCGCAAACAAGTCCGAGTCCAAAGACTCGGACAATGGCTATTATGAAAGCTTCCGCTTGGGGTTAGGCGATCCTGTTCCGATCTCTGCTGAGCATGGCGAGGGAATGACCGATCTGCGTCAGGCGATTGTGGAAGCCGTTGGAGAGGATGTGGCTTATGCTGAAGGTGGTAAAACCTTCGAGGCCCGCGTCAATGTTACGGTTCATGACGACGAATTTGAAGACGATGAATTCGAGCCGGAATATGACGACACCAAACCCATGCAAATTGCAATCGTCGGGCGTCCCAATGCGGGCAAGTCCACGCTGATCAATCAAATGGTGCAGCAGGAACGTCTGCTCACCGGCCCTGAAGCTGGCATAACACGCGATAGCATTTCAGTTGATTGGGAATGGGAAGGTCGCAAAATTCGCCTGTTCGACACCGCCGGCATGCGGCGGAAAGCCAAAGTTCAGGAAAAACTTGAAAAAATGTCCGTAGGTGATGGCCTTCGTGCAATCCGCTTTGCGGAAGTCGTGGTCATTGTGTTCGATGCGACCATTCCATTTGAGAAGCAAGACTTGCAAATTGTGGATTTGATTGTCCGCGAGGGCAGGGCGCCTGTGATTGCATTCAACAAATGGGACTTGATTGAAAATCGGCAGGAGGTCCTTGCAGACCTGCGAGAGAAAACGACACGCCTGTTACCACAAGTGCGCGGCATTCGCGCGGTGCCTATGTCCGGTCAAACCGGCGTGGGCGTTGACAAGTTGATGAAGGAAATCGTTGCAACGCATAAAACGTGGAACAAACGTATTTCAACTGCCCGGTTGAACCGCTGGCTTGAGATGGTTGTGGCACACCACCCGCCACCCGCCGTGAGGGGACGCCGTCTAAAACTTAAATATATGACACAGGCAAAAACCAGACCACCCGGTTTCGTGATTTCCTGTACCCGACCCGATGCGGTGCCTGAGAGCTATCAACGCTATATGGTCAACGCCCTGCGCGAAGACTTTGATATGCCGGGCGTGCCTATTCGCATGATGCTGCGGGCGAACGAAAATCCCTTTGCTAGCAGGGCTCGGCGCAAACACTAATCTATTGATGCGGCCGCGCTCAAGAACATCGCAATTTCTAAACAAATCATTGCTATTTTGCGGCGATATTGATCAGTGAGTTTAGCGCTGATTTGACGGCTTTCGTTTATGTTAATTCTTGCGGTGATCACACCGTGAGGATGGATTGAGATGCTACTTCTATTGCTGAAGTCATTGCTGATAACGCTGGTTGCCGTCATCACGTCAACCACGGCTGCGTATTTTTCAGCGGCAGAATTCGGCCCACTGGTTCAGCAAGACGCAGTTAAAGACGCGTTTTTCATTTCAATTTTCATTGCAATGCCAATCTCATATTATGTTCAACTGCAGTCTGTGAAACTGTCCAAGGCAAACCAGGCACTGCAGTTGGCCAACAAGCAGTTGGAAGAAGACCACGAAAAGGCGTTGGTGTCTGCATCGCTCGATGCCATGACAAATGTCTACAATCGCATGGCTTTTGTTCGAGAAGTTGAAACGCGCGGTCAAAAGACATCGCAAGGCGTGATGCTTATGCTGGATGCCGATAACTTTAAAAAAATAAACGATAATTATGGGCATGCGGCCGGTGATATGGCACTCAAACGCCTTAGTGAAGTTATGAAATCCAATACAAGAGAGAACGATGTCATCGGGCGATTGGGCGGTGAGGAATTCGGCATTTACTTGCCGGAGGCCAATTTGGAACGCGGACATCAAGTTGCCGAACGCATCCGTAGATGCACAGAGGATATTGTGTTGACCACTGCCGAGGGAATATCTTTTGGCATCACGATCAGCGTTGGCGCTTCATTTTCGGCTGACCAACTAGAGGTGGAAAAGCTTATGCGCCTCGCCGATGCATGCCTCTATGCAGCTAAGGATGCTGGCCGAAATCAAGTCGTCTTGGATAAAGTCAGCTAAAGTTTCTGCGTATCGTCAGTTTATTGTGCGCCGTCTGCA
>JBCDFK010000131.1:0-6133 GCA_039178065.1 Pseudomonadota bacterium
CCTTAGTCGGTTCATCGAGGATGATCACGCGCGGTTCGGTAGCCAACCATTTCGCGATCACCACCTTTTGCTGGTTACCTCCTGAGAGATTACCAACGTCCTGATCAAGCGAAGCGGCCCGCAAATCAAGCCGTGACGTGTATTCGCGTGTCATGCTGAATTCTTCCGCCAGCTTGATAAATCCTTGCTTCGAAGTGCGATGCAGCGAGGGCAATGTGACATTTTGGAAAATTGGCAAACCGATGACTGCGCCTTGCTTGCCGCGATCCTCGGGCACATAAACAATGCCGTTATCCACTGCCTGCGCCGGACTTCGTATGACGCGTGTCTCGCCTGCAATTTTGACAACACCCTTGGATGGTTTCGTTATGCCAAATAGGGATTGCATGAATTCACTACGGCCAGCACCAACTAGCCCATAAAAGCCAAGGATTTCTCCTTGGCGCAAACTAAAGCCAATGTCTTCAAATTCGGTGGGATGTGAAAAGCCGGCAACCGAGAGCATTTCGTCGCCCAATTCGATTTCCTTCTTTGGAAATATTTGACCGACCGGTCGTCCGACCATCATGCGCACCAGTTCGTTTTCGGTGACTGCACTTATCAAGCCGTCACCGACAAGTTCGCCATCGCGAAAGACGGTAAAACGATCCGCGATCCTGAAAATTTCATCAAATTTATGGCTGATAAACAAGATGGCCTTGCCGTCCGCTTTGAGCCGCTCAATCAGCTCGTAAAGCTCGGTAATTTCTTTGTGCGAAAGCGCAGCGGTTGGTTCATCCATTATTACAATGCGTGCTTCAATCGACAAAGCCCGCGCGATCGCCACCATATGTTTGTTGGCAATTCCTAAGTCACGGAGACGCACATCGGGATCGATATCTGCGCCAACTTTTTCAAGGAGTATGCGTGCCTGCTCGCGCAAAGCCTTTGTATCGATCAAGCCGAACTTATTGCGTGGCGCGTGGCCGATAAATATATTTTCTCCGACAGATAGATCGTCAAACAATACTGTCTCTTGGTGAATTGCGGTGACGCCAGCATCTGAGGCCGCATGCGCATTTTGAAAACGCGTTTCATCACCGCTAATTGATAAGGTGCCACCGTCAGGTCGGTAGATACCAGTCAAAATTTTGACGATGGTAGACTTTCCCGCGCCATTCTCGCCAACTAAAGCGGTTACCTGACCCGGATACAAATCGAGCGAAACATCAGAAAGAGCCTTAACGCCTGGAAAGAACTTTGAGATTCCACGCAGCGACAAAATGGGCTGCGCGTTAGATGGCGTACTTTCTCTAGCTCTTGTTGTGTCTTCAGTTTCCGCCAACATGGCCCAAGACCCTTGTCAAAAATGACAACGCCCGGAGGCGTTGTCGAAGGTTCGTTTCTTCAACTTAGAAAATGTCTTTGAAATCGTCGATGTTTGAAGAATCGTAGACAAAAGGATCCGCCATTGCGCCTTCCATATTGTCATCGAGGGTCAATGTGCCCATGCGACCCATAGGAATTTCCGCACCTGCTCCTGCCTCAGCACCATCGATTAGGGCCGCTGAAAGCATTGCTGCAGAATAACCGAGATCAATTGGATTCCAGATCGCAAATGACTTTGATGCTCCTGAATCTACATGGCCAGCCATTTCGGATGGAAGGCCAAGGCCCGTGACATTGATTTCGCCAGTTTTGCCTGCGTCGGTGACAGCCTGAGCCGCCGCAACGATTCCAACTGACGTCGGCGCAATAATCGCTTTGAGGTTTGGATGGGCCTGCATCAAACCCTGTGCTTCGGTATAAGACTTGTCTGCTTTGTCATCGCCATAAACCGTGGCCACAACATTGATACCAGCATAGTTGCCCAACACCTTGTTCATTTCATCGATCCAAGTGTTTTGGTTGGTCGATGTGGATGTCGCTGATAAAACTGCCACATCGCCACCGTCTGGTAAGTGGTCTGCAGCAAGCTTGATGATCATGTTGCCAATCAGCGGATTGGAAGATGGGTTTAAGTGTAGTTGGCGCCCTTCTTTTGCGACACCACTGTCCCAGCTAATAACTTTGATGCCGCGATCCATCGCTTTTTTCAACGTTGGTACCAAAGCGTCTGTATCATTGGCAGAAACTGCAATTGCATCTACCTTCTGAGCGATCAGTGAATTGATCACTTCGATTTGACCTTCTGCCGTAGTGTCGGTTGGTCCTGTATAGATGATTTCAACATCACCCAATTCTGCGGCGGCCTCCTC
Organism: Pseudomonadota bacterium; assembly: GCA_039178065.1. Classification (GTDB taxonomy): domain Bacteria; phylum Pseudomonadota; class Alphaproteobacteria; order Rhizobiales; family Rhizobiaceae; genus Ahrensia. The sequence goes on from JBCDFK010000131.1 coordinate 2,238, forward strand.
TGCACCTTTTGCAGCGGCTTCAAAAAAGCCGATACCCAGTGCTTTAACAACAAGCGCAATACGTTTGTCCGCAGCTTGCGCGCCTGCTGTCCATCCGATTACTGCTACGCCGATTGCTGCAGCTGTCACGAGTTTCTTCAAAATACCCATTTGATTTCCTCCCTTGGGTGTTACGTCTAGTTTGGTTTGAACGCCTATGAGGCGCTCGGAGATACTTTTTCTTGGGCACCGTGCGCCTTCGTGGCGATTAATTTCACGCCAGCTTCCTCCAGGATATTCGCCGAATGATCTTCAATCTCATCATCGGTGATCACCGTCGAAATTCGCTCGAGAGCACAAAGGATGAGGCTGGAGCGCTTTTTGAATTTTGAGGAATCTGCCAAGACGATGAGCTCGTCAGCTTGATTGATGAGTTTTTGCTCAGCCTGGATTAGCAGCGGATCGGCCTCCATAAGTCCAAGCGGCCCAAGCCCTTGAGCGCCCATAAACATGCGCTGAGCATAGAAGTTCTTGGTCACATCATTTTCAAAGGGACTTAGAATGATGTTTTGCTCACGATAAATCGTTCCGCCTGACAACATTACTGTGTTCTTCGACTGCTTAAGAAGGTGTTCGGCGATGGGGAATGAGTTGGTGAAGACCTGACAGCGCTTGGTAACCAGTGGATGCACCATCTGAAAAGTTGTGGTGCCGCCATTGATGATGATTGCATCGCCGTCACTGCAAAGCTCGACAGCGGCTTGGGCGATCGCGCGCTTCTTTGATACGTTGATTGTTTCGTTGACTGAAAATGTACGTCCGGCAAGGCCAACAAATTGCGGCGGATTGATCGACTCGGCACCGCCTCGCACACGCCGCAGCTTTTGCTGGACATGTAGCGTCGCGATATCCCGCCGGATTGTTGCCTCAGACGAATCTGTCAACGCAACCATCTCGGCAACAGTAACGACTGGTCTCTCCTGAACAGCCGATAGGATAATTCTATGTCGCTCGCTTTCGTGCATTGCTTCCTCCCGAGCCAAAGACTTCCACTGAAATCAAGCAATGTCAATCAAAATCGATCAATAATAATCATATTGCGCTGCACAATGATCATTTATGATTGAAAATGATTGACAATTGATCATCATCATGTGTTGATTGTTGAAAGCTAAGCACGCTGCATTGGCGCTGCTACGGGAGGAAACCATGCTAAACAATGTACAATCCACACGTTTGAAGAACTTGTGGGACGCAAAGAAAGCAGAAGGCATGACTGAGCCCGAACTTTTGCTTTACCGTTCAAACCTCCTGGGATCAGATCACCGCGTAACCAATTATGGTGGTGGCAACACATCCGCAAAGGTTGTTCAGCCAGATCCGCTTACTGGACATGATACCGAAGTTCTTTGGGTGAAAGGCTCAGGTGGCGATATCGGTACAATCAAGATCGATGGATTCGCAACGCTCTATACGGATAAACTCGCTGCGTTGAAAACGATATATCGTGGCGTTGAATTTGAAGATGAAATGGTTGGGTATTTGCCTCATTGCACCTTCAATTTAAATGCGCGCGCGGCGTCGATCGACACGCCCCTTCATGCTTACGTGCCGCAAAAACATGTCGACCATGTTCACCCAGATTCTATCATTGCTATTGCAGCGTCCGAAAACAGCCGCGCGCTGACCAAAGAGATATTCGGCGATGATATTGGCTGGCTCCCGTGGAAACGTCCGGGATTTGAATTGGGACTTTGGCTTGAAAAATTCTGCCTCGAAAATCCAAAAGCAAAAGGCGTAGTATTGGAAAGCCACGGGCTGTTTACATGGGCTGACGATGCTGAAGAGTGTTATGGCGTAACAATTGATATAATTAACCAAGCGATAGACTGGTTCGAGCAAAACGGTGCAGGTAAGTCAGTTTTCGGTGGAGAGAAATGCGAAGCATTATCCCCAACTGAACGACGCAATATTGCCAGCGCTTTGATGCCGCATATCCGCGGTATGATATCAACCAATGTTCACATGGTTGGCCATTTTTCAGACAGCGACACCGTACTCGAATTTGTGTGTTCTAATGACATGGAAAAATTGGCAGCACTCGGCACGAGCTGCCCCGACCATTTTTTGAGAACCAAAATCAGACCGTTAGTTGTTGATTTTGACCCGGCCAAACCCGATCAAGAGGCGACGATTGCGGGTCTAAAGAATTCGGTTGAAGCCTATCGCGCTGATTATGCGGCCTACTATGAGCGTTGCAAACATAATGACAGCCCGGCGATGCGCGACCCCAATGCGGTGGTGTATCTTGTACCGGGTGTCGGCATGATCACCTTTGCAAAGGACAAAGCAACAGCACGAATATCGGGCGAGTTTTACACCAATGCCATTAATGTTATGCGCGGCGCCTCGAGTGCTTCGGCCTATTGCGGATTGCCGGAGCAGGAAGCATTCGACATAGAATACTGGCTGCTCGAAGAAGCCAAACTTCAACGCATGCCCAAGGCAAAAAGCCTGGCTGGGAGAATCGCAATTGTGACCGGCGGCGCAGGCGGCATTGGTTCGGCGACAGCACGACGGTTTTTAAGCGAAGGCGCTTGCGTGGTCTTGGCAGATATCGACGAGAAGACGCTCAATCAAACAGCTGAGGTTCTAAGCGCAGAGTTCTCAAAGGATGTCGTCAAAACATCGATTATGAACGTTACGAACGAGGCCGCGGTTGCTCAGTCCTATCAAGATATGGCTGCCGAGTTTGGCGGTGTTGATATTATCGTTTCGAATGCTGGTATCGCATCATCTGCGCCAGTAGAGGAAACGTCGCTTGATCTATGGAACAAGAACATGTCGATACTATCGACGGGGTATTTCCTGGTCTCACGCGAAGCCTTTAAAATTCTACGTGCGCAAGACATTGGTGGTTCTATAATCTTTGTTGCCTCGAAAAATGGTTTGGCAGCGTCACCCAATGCATCAGCCTATTGCACGGCCAAAGCATCGGAGATCCATTTGGCTCGGTGCCTTGCACTTGAAGGCGCACCAATCGGCATCCGCGTCAATGTTGTCAATCCAGATGCTGTTTTACGCGGTTCAAAAATTTGGTCCGGCGATTGGCTCAAAGAACGGGCCGATGCTTATGGCAAGGAAACAATTGATCTCGAGGAACATTATCGTGAGCGCTCATTGCTAAAGCGCTCTGTTTTGCCTGAAGATATTGCTGAAGCTAGTTATTTCTTTGCAAGCGATTTTTCCGCCAAGTCAACAGGCAACATTATCAATGTTGACGCGGGCAATGTACAAGCCTTTACGCGCTAGTTCACTCTGGGAGATTAATTAATGTCCGCTTATAATACTGCTGTCGACAGATTTTCTGAATGGGGCGTGGACGCGGAAAGCGCCATCGAACACCTCAAGAATATTCCAATTTCGATGCATTGCTGGCAAGGCGATGACGTCGTCGGGTTTGAGAAAAAGTCCGGCAGTTCGGGTGGCGGGATACAAGCAACAGGCAATCATCCGGGTCGAGCGCGTACACCCGACGAGTTGCGCGCTGATCTCGAGTTTGCCTACTCAATGATACCAGGCAATCATCGACTTAACCTTCACGCCATGTATATGGATACCGATGACAATCCAGACCGTGATGAGATAGAATACAAGCACTTTGCACCGTGGGTGGATTGGGCAAAAGAGCAGGAAATAGGACTTGATTTCAATCCAACATTTTTTGCGCACGCAAAAGCAGATGATAACTTAACGCTGTCTCATCCCGATGAAGGAATTCGAGACTTCTGGATTGAGCACGGGAAACGCACACGGGACATTGCTGCTCAGATGGGGCGCGAGCTCGGTTCTTCTTGTATCAATAATATATGGGTACCTGACGGTTATAAGGACATCCCCATAGATCGCATGGCGGC
>JBCDFK010000132.1:0-6115 GCA_039178065.1 Pseudomonadota bacterium
ATCGACAAGGCCGGCGACATGGCAAGCGTTTGATAAACGGTCTCAATTCCATGCGCGCGCGCTTGGATTGGCGATGAAAATTTGATGGGCTTTCCCTCTAAATGGATCTCGCCGGCATCGGGGATAACCGCGCCCGAAACGGCCTTAATAAGTGTAGATTTTCCAGCACCATTATCGCCGATGACAGCCAGTATTTCTCCTGGCATCAAGTCGAAATCACAATTATCCAAGGCAGTTACTTTTCCGTAACGCTTCACTAATTTGCGGCCTTTTAGAATCGGTTCCATCAGTTCGATACCTTTCTGATCCATTGATCAATCGCAACAGCGCCAATAATCAGCAAGCCGATGAGCAAGAATGTCCATTGCGCATCCGCGCCCAGCAATCGCAGTCCGAGCGTAAAGACCCCGACAATAAGAGCACCGAACAACATGCCTAATATCGAACCGCGTCCACCGAACAAAGATATGCCGCCAATCACCACAGCAGTGATAGATTCAATATTAGCTAACTGACCGGATGTCGGAGACACCGAACCGATACGGCCTATTAGAGCCCAACCTGCAAAGGCGCAAATGAGCCCTGAAAGCATGTAAACAGAAATTAGAATGCGCTTAACGCGGACACCCGACAGTTCAGCAGCATCGGGATCATCGCCGACGGCATAAACATGCCTGCCCCAAGCTGTTTCCTTTAGCGCATAGGCGAGCACCAGTATCAACGCCACCATGAAAATCACGCCGTAAGTGAAGTTGGCGCCACCGCGCCCAGCTTCATCAGCCCCAATCTTAATAGTCGTTCCAAAAAACTGTAATAGCGGTGCTTCGGTCGCAATCTCCTGACTGCGGATTGTCTCATTCGCAGAATATAAAAAATTTGTAGCAAGCACGATTTGCCACATGCCAAGCGTCACAATGAACGGCGGTAGTTTCATCACCGCAACGAGCCAACCATTGATGGAACCGCACAATGCGCCACACGCTAAACCGCAAGCAACGGCGACCTCAACCGGCAATCCATAGCGAAATGTAAACTGCCCCATCACAACCGACGAAAGCACCATAATGGCGCCCACCGAGAGATCGATACCAGCGGTCAAGATGACCAGCGATTGAGCGGCGCCTACAATACCAACAATCGCAACCTGCTGAAGAATAAGCGTCAAAGCAAAGGGTGAGAAGAATTTGCTGCCGAGCAAAATTCCAAAAACGATAATTGCCAAAACCAAAACAATGAGAGGCACAAGCGATGGGGTAACATGCAAACGATGCTGCAATTTGCCGACAAAGCCGTGGTCGTTGTCCGTAAACTCTGCCACAGTTTGCGGACTATTTTCTATTACCTTCTCGAATTCTTGTGCTTCCGCCATCGTTTTTCCCAGCAACTAGATCTTGATAATAGGGCGGCCCCGAAAAGCCGCCCTGTGTAGTGTTCATTTAGTTGTGTTGAATATCAACCCCAGCAGCGATCCATGCCCTCTTGAACATCGATTGATTCAACGCCCTCGGCAGGCTTGTCAGTCACAAGTGATACGCCAGTGTCAAAGAAGTTTTTGCCCGGCGTTGGCTCTGGCTTAGTACCGTCTTTTGCCCATGCTGCAATCGCTTCAATACCCAAAGATGCCATTAACAAAGGATATTGCTGTGACGTCGCGCCAATAACGCCGTCTTTGACGTTCGCAACACCAGGGCAACCGCCATCGACCGATACAATAAGCACGTCGTTTTCACGGCCAATCACTTTAAGCGCTTCATAAGCACCAGCTGCAGCTGGCTCATTAATTGTGTAGATGACATTAATTTCTGGATCTTTTGCAAGAAGGTTTTCCATCGCCTTGCGGCCACCTTCCTCATTGCCAGCTGTTACATCATTGCCAATGATACGTGGGTCGGTTTCATCACCCCATTTGTTTGGATCGCCCAAAGCAATACCGAAGCCTTGTAAGAAACCTTGGTCGCGCAATACGCCAACTGATGGTTGGCTCACAGCCAAATCAAGCATACCAATTTTGGCGTTTGCAGCCTCATCACCCAGCGTTGCAGCAGCCCATTTGCCGATCAACTCACCTGCAAGGAAGTTGTCTGTTGCGAAAGTAGCATCCGCTGAATCTATTGGCTCAAGCGGTGTGTCCAACGCGATAACAAGAAGGCCGGCATCACGTGCTTGAGTAACTGATGAGACGATCGACGATGTATCAGACGCGGTCAAAAGAATACCTTTTGCACCATCAGCAATACATGTTTCAATCGCTGCAACTTGCGTTACATGGTCGCCGTCTACTTTACCAGCAAACGACTTTAGCTCGACGCCCAGTTCAGCAGCTTTGGCTTCAGCACCCTCTTTCATTTTAACGAAGAACGGGTTGGTGTCAGTTTTTGTGATCAGGCAAGCGCTTACTGAATGGCTTGCAGCCGATGCAGGTGCAATAGCAGCAACAGATGCGATTAGCGCGCCTGCAGTGGCGGCCAGAATTGTCTTTTTCATGATATTCCTCCCGAAGCGGCTCCTTGCCGCGATGAATCAAATTGTGTGGCGTTCAAAATTCGAACTTCTCTATTCAGACTCAATTTACGCTCAGAGTCAATTAATAAATAAAGTTGATTTATTAATTGTGTAAAGTTGCTTTATGTGCTGGTATGTATGCGTTAATGGGAACGCCATGAACGTGCCAAAAATTAAATCGCTAAGTGGCGGGGCAAATCAAAGCGGCCTTCGCGACTACAATGAGCGCTTGCTCTTGTCGATGCTATTGCGCAACGGTCCAATGCCGGGCAGCGATTTGGCACGCCATGCTGGATTGTCCGCTCAAACGGTTTCGGTCATCCTGCGCAAACTTGAAAATGATGGATTCTTGGAACGCGGAGCCCCCCAACGCGGCCGTGTTGGCAAACCTTCTGTGCCAATGGGACTAGCAGCGGATGGTGCATTTTCGCTTGGGCTAAAAATTGGACGCCGCAATGCAGACCTAATTCTTATTGATTTTAAGGGTGGTGTTAGAGTGCAAAAAACTGCCTCTTACGCTTATCCAATGCCGGATCAAATATTTGAATTTCTGGAAGACGGCATGGCTGACATATTCGCCAGCCTATCGCCACTCGAACAACAGCGGGTCTGCGGCATTGGGTTGGCGGCGCCGTTTGAGTTGTGGAACTGGTACGAACTTGCTGGTGCACCGGCCGATGAGTTTATGCGCTGGAGCGAAGTCGATTTCCGAGAACGTATCTCGATGTTTAGCAACCTGCCCGTTTATTCAATGAATGATGCAACAGCGGCATGCCGTGCGGAACATGTTTACGGGCGCGGCAAAGAATTTCGAGACTATGCCTATTTCTATATCGCAGCATTTGTTGGCGGCGGCATCGTTCTTAATCACTCTGTATTTGAAGGGCATCAGGGAAATGCCGGTGCTTTGGGGTCGCTAAGAAGTACCAGTCCCAATGGTGAAAGTCGCAAACTGATTGACGTTGCTTCCATACACCTTCTGGAAAGACGCCTAGACCAGGCCGGCATCGACAAAAAAGTCCTGTGGCAACAACCTCAGGATTGGAGCGGCATAACCCGCTATGTGGAAGCATGGATGGGTGAAACTGCGCAGGAACTTGCCAAAGCCGCATTGTCCACCTGTTCGGTTATCGATTTCGAAGCTGTACTTATTGATGGCGCATTTCCTGAGGAAATTCGTATGGAACTGGTCGAAAGAACATCTCGTTACATAGCCAATCAAGATATGCGTGGTCTTATCCCACCAAGAATCGAAGCTGGCAGTATCGGTGGCAATGCGCGTGCAATTGGCGCTGCGAGCGGACCGATCTTTGCGCAATATCTGCTAAACACTAATGTTGGTCTAGCCGAAATCCAATAAGTGCTTGTGTTAGTTTGTGGAGCACAAAAAAGGGAGCCGAAGCTCCCTTTAAGTCAGTACAACATGCAAAAATTACTTGCCCCAGATTTTTGCATAGGCTTCGCGATACCCGTTGTCAGGATCAAACGCATTGCTGTCGCCCATACCCTTTGCGCCGTCCATATCAACGACAGCAGGAGCGGTTATGTAGCCCGAGCATGGCGCACCTTGTATCGCACGGTTAAGTTCATCAACTAATTGCCATCCCTGAAGGTTTAGCGGTTCAGCAACAGTGATAGACTGGTACTGGCCTGTACGAATGCGCTGGAAAGATGATTCAGAACCATCACCCGCGGCAACAGCCTTTGGAGAGCCATCGCCTTGGATACCAGCAGCAGCAAGCGCTGGGCCCATGAAATCAAAGTATATATCATTGATCGCAAGTGCATGCGTCCATTGATCGCCATGCTTCTGCAACAAATTCGTTGTCAGCGGGCCCATTCGGTTCGATGTTTCTGCAATTGGGGTATCTACATATTCAAGAACATTGCCGCCCATTGCTTCAATCGTCTCTTTGATCCGGTCTGCCTTATCAATAGCGATTTGGTAAGTAGAGTCCGTGAAGATAACCACACCTGGAGCACCACCTGCATCATCAACGGCCCACTCTGCAGCCGCTTCAGAAACGGTCATCGCATCGGTGGAAACGTTGGCAAAAATGCCGCCCGGCGCATCACAACCGATTTTTGGGCCCGAATGCCAAGATACCATTGGAATTTTAGCTTCAGCCGCCGCATCAAGTGCTGCTTGTTGTTCCACCGCATCAAAGCCGTTGATGATCAACCCATCTGGCTGTAGCGCCATCGCTTGGCCAAATGCACCGGTACGGCCTTGAACGGATCCTGCGCCATCAAGCACGCGAACCGTCCAACCAATTTTTGCAGCCGCTTCCTCAACGCCATTAGTGACACCAAGAATACCACCGTTCTTCAGATCACCGGCAAGAACAACAATTGTTTTTCCTTCTGCCGCTGCCGGACCTTCAGTTGGTCCATCAAAGGCCATTTCAGCATTTGCAGCTGTTAAGCCAAAGCCTGCCACAATCGTGCCTGCGAGTAGAGTCTTCATAAATGTACGTTTCAGCATGGTTTCCTCCCTTATTGCTGATTTTCTATTTCTTTGCCGCGCCTTTGCGGCGTTGTGCGTAGCCAGCGATGCCAATCGCAACGAGCAGCGTGACGCCGTTGAACATCGGTTCGACCCAGAACGAGCCTCCGAATTGCTGAATACCGGAAATGCCGATAGCGAGGATGGCCACACCGACGATGGTGCCCCACACATTCACACGACCCGGCTTGATAGTTGTGGATCCCAAAAACGCGCCAACCAATGCAGGCAACAAGAATTCAAGTCCGACACTTGCCTGTCCGATCCGCAGCTTTGAAGCCAAGAGCACGCCGGCCAAAGCGGTCATCAATCCTGATGTTACGAATGCGCCAATGACAAATTTCCGCGTTGGAATACCGTTAAGCTCGGCTGCTCTTTGGTTAGCGCCAATCGCATAAAGATACCTTCCGATCGGCGTATACTCGAGCACCAGCCACATCGCGATTGTAATCGCGAGAACGTAAAACCCGGTAATTGGCAGTCCAAAAACAAAGGTGCCGTTAATGTCGTAAAAACCTTGCGGCAACACACCAACCATTTGCCGACCGCCCGTGTGAGCAAGGGCTAGAGCATAGAGTACAGTGCCGGTTCCCAATGTAGCAATGAAAGCATCAATCTTGGCAATCTCAACAAGCAGCCCGTTCAGAAAGCCAACGATCGCACCCAAAATGAGCACAATCATCACCGCCATCGGCCATGGAACGCCGTAAATGGTTTGCAATGAAATCGCCAAAATGTGCCACAGCACGATGCCGTAGCCGACGGTCAAGTCGATACGGCCAGCGGCCATTGGAATCATCGCAGCCAAACTCAAAATAGCGATGATCGCTTTATCAGAAATGATGGCTCGAAGATTGAGCATCGTCGGAAACGTATTGGGCAGAAGAATCGAAAATAGAAGGAGCAATGCAAAGGTCAAAATGACCAGGCCATAAGTCGGTGCCAAACGCATTAGCTTCTGGCCAATGGTCAATTCCCGCAATTCCGCTTTGGTGGGTTCGAGCGCATCTGATTCAATGGATTGCATGATTTTCTTCTTTTTGCGTCTGGTCTGTTGTTTCACCGGCGGATGCGGACTGAATGAGTGTTTCTGTTGATAGGCCTACG
>JBCDFK010000133.1:0-6111 GCA_039178065.1 Pseudomonadota bacterium
AGTGCATCTTACGGGCCTCATCGACAAAGCGCCTGCCGACATCTTCTGACGACGCTTCGACCTCACCACGCAGCTTCCGAACAGCTTCCTTTCTTGCCACTATTGCGCAGCACATGGGCAAAATCGGCATTGTAAAGGTCGCTATCTCGGAACGCCACGTCACCGAAAACCTTGCCGACCATAATGAGCGCCGTGCGTGTGATTTTGTGTTTGCGCACTTCGGCCTTCATCTCGGCAAGCGTAGTTCTGACATAAAGCTCATCCGGCCAAGTTGCGCGATATGCAATAACCACCGGACAATCATCACCATAATAAGGTTCCAACGAGCGACGTACGTAATCAAGATTCCGGATTGACAAATGGATCGCAAGTGTCGCTTTGGATTGCCCCAAAATCTCCAATTGCTCGCCATCGGGCATGGATGACGCCTTCATGCCTGTCCGTGTAATAATAACAGTTTGAGCAATCTCAGGCAGCGTCAGCTCCGTTTTCATCTTAGCCGCAGCACCCGCAAAGGCTGGAACGCCAGGCACAACCTCATAGTCGATGCCAAGCACATCAAGCCGACGCATTTGTTCAGCCACGGCTCCATAAATGGCGGGATCACCGGAATGCACACGCGCAACGTCTTGTCCCGCGGCATGGGCTTTTTCAATTTCCTCGATAATCTGATCGAGATGCATAGGTGCAGTGTCCATCACCAATGCGGTGTCAGGTGCCGCCTCCACAATCTCCGTTGGCACCAGCGAACCTGCGTATAGACAGACCGGACAACGCTCAATGAGCCGCAAACCACGCACTGTAATCAGATCGGGTGCGCCTGGACCCGCACCAATAAAATAAACGCTCACTGGCTGGTCTCCATTTGTGTAGATGCTTTTCCACTATAGCCGCGCGGTGTGTAGACCCACGAATTGCCATCACCTGTTGTTACAACACGGCTATCTGACGACCCGACGATCACTACCGTCAACATATCCACGTCATCAACGCTCAATTCACCCAAAGGTACTATTCGTACTTTTTCGCCCTCTCTACCGAGATTGGTTGCCAGTACAACAGGCGATGAGGCTGGACGGTGATTGAGTAATTCATCGCGCGCCCATGCAAGCTGTGTACGGCGCTTTTTGGAAACGGGATTATAGAACGCGATCACAAAATCGCCCTCACCCGCCGCACGAACGCGGCGCTGAATATCCGGCCAGGGCGTCAATAAATCCGAAAGTGAAATCGTACAAAAATCATGCCCAAGCGGAGCACCCGCGCGCGCAGCAGCACCCTGCAGCGCTGAAATGCCCGGAGAACAAATCACTTCCACGCGGCTCGCCGCATCTGATATGCCGCCCTTATCGAACAGCTCATAGATCAGTGTTGCCATCGCATAAATGCCCGCATCGCCCGAGCAAACAAGCGCCACATCTTTTCCCTCGCCCGCCAACTCCATTGCGTGGCGAACACGATCTTCTTCCTTGCCCAAATCAAAATCATGGCGTTGCTTGTTTTTCGACAATGGTCCAAGCAAATCGAGATAAAGAGAATAGCCAACGAGATCGGTTGATTTCAGAACCATCCGGCTCACTTCAGGCGACCGCCATGCTTCAGAGCCCGGGCCAATCCCAACAACAAATACTGTACCGCGCGCCCTGCCGGGCAATTCCGCAATAGGTTGCGGAGCACGAGCAATGGCGCAGGTTGCTCGTTTAGATTTTACTTTGGGAACAATCAAAGAGCCAGCGACACCAACCGCCGCCAGTGCCGCGCCTTCAGCGACGCCGTGGCAGCCCACTTCTGCGAACACAATGTCAGACGGATTTTCCAGACGCGGCGCTTCTTCCTCAAGCCTGGCCGCACCAAAAAAGCGAGCAGGAACGTCCAAATGCTTTGCTACCGCGTGAACGGCAGCCTCATCGGATTTGACATCGATAGATGCGACGCAAACAATAGCGGCCGAGGCAATTCCAGCCTCCTTCAGTTGTTCAGATACAAGCTCAATCAGTTCTTCGGGCGCGCAGTGCCGCTCGCAGCCAACACCCACAACTAGCCTTTGAGGGTGATAGACCAGCGATGAGTTGGAAGCCTCCGGTGCTAGTTTGTCGGTAACAATCAAACTTGTTTCGCCATTATCTGAGAACGAAATACCACTTTGCTGCAGCCAAGGCGCATCACCAACCAGCTTAGCGCTATGTCCCGAAACCAACGCCGCCATGACTGGCTTGGCCGCCACCGGATTGGCAAGAACATACCCCGCCGGTGGCGCATCCAATGCGACGCCAAACTTTACATCACCCGCTGTGGTAACCGCCGCAAAGCCATCGAGCACATCGGCAATATCGCGCGCCATATCGTTCGCACCATGATGGCCGCCCAATAAAGGCACAATGCTGGAACCGTCTTCTGACACAGCGAGCACTGGCGGTTCGCTCATCTTATTTTGCAAGACAGGAGCGATAAGTCTTATGAGCGCGCCCGATGCCATGATAGCTATGATTGGTGTTCCTTCCAAAAACAGTGCGTGTAAATGCGCGCGTAGATCTTCGATCGGTAACACATCCGCACCGGTCAGGCGCTTTGCTTGTCCATGCACAACGCCGCCCACTGCATCAGAGATTTTCACAGCGAGAGGTAACGCGCTTTCATTCAGCACAATGATTGCGGGTTGGTTTGTCATGAGCCGGTCACATTCATATTGGCGGTATCGATCCATAGCTCAGCGCCCTTGTAGATCGTAATCATTGAAAAATAAGGCGCTGTATCTTCTGTCATATCCGCAAGGCGCATTGTGCGCTGTTCTTCCAAACTGACCCGCTCCAGATAAGTGGCTTTATCCAACAACCCCATATCCGAGAGCAATGCACGAATGCGCGCCAAATGGCGACCGACTTTCATAATGATCAGAGCGTCGGAAGCCTCAACACGGCTCCGCATTTCATCATCCGGCAGCGGGCCTGGAATTATCGTCAAAACATCGTTGCGCGCAGCGAGCGGAACGCCGCTAGCCGCAGCGCCCATCATGATGGAGGAAACGCCTGGCACAACTTCGCAAACATAACTGCCAGCCAACCGTTGATAAACATACATGAATGAGCCGTAAAAGAACGGGTCGCCCTCGCAAAGAACCACCACGTCACGTCCTGCATCCAAATGACTGGCGATTTCTGTGCAAGCTTTGTCATAGACGTCAGCCGCGGGAAAGCGTTCAATCCGCATCGGAACGACGATGGGAATTTCAATATGATCCTCGCGGATACAAGCAGCAACGATAGAACGCGCGAAACTGCTTCCAGTATCTGGCGCAGGATAAGCAATAACTGGCGCGCCAGTAATTATACGCCATCCACGAATAGTGATGAGATCGGGCGCACCTGGCCCAACACCAATGCCATATAGTTTGCCGGTCACGCCTGCTTCCTCCACGCCCATTGTGTTACGGGCATTGAGGGTTTCCAACCCTGAAACGGACCAACTGGCGCCGCGCTATCAACCGATATGCGTTGCAGCTCGCCGCCATGATCAGCATAGGCAGCTAGCAAAACCGCTTCACTTTCAAGCGTCACCGCATGCGCCACCATACGCCCATGGGGGTTCAGAGCGTTGATGCATGTTTGCACAGTTTCTTGCGACAAGCCCCCACCGATAAACACCGCATCCGGACGCGCTAAATCGCTCAGACCTTCCGGTGCCTTGCTATCGATCAATTCTAGTTTTGGCACGCCTAGTTGTAACGCGTTTTGCGCCGCCATAGCGCGGCGTTTTTCCTGGTGATCTAATCCTATCGCCTGCGCCTCTGGTGCGCCGCGCATCCATTCGATGGCAATTGAGCCGCAACCACAACCAATATCCCACAATAACTGACCGCGCAGCGGAACGAGCTTGACCAGCGCCAATGCACGCACTGCGCGCTTGGTCATTTTGCCATCATGAATAAACGCTTCATCGGGCAATCCTGTACGCGGCAATATTTGCGCAGCGGCGCCCGCAATGCATTCAACCGCCAGCGTATGAAAATCGGGTACATCATGAGACCAATCTTCAGCAATTCCATGAAATTGCTCTTCGCGTTCACCGCCAAGCACTGCAAGCACGGTTAGCTTTGAACCGCCATAGCCCGCTTCACACAAAAGGTCAGCAATAGTCGAAGGAGATGTCTTGTCCTTTGTCAAAATCAGTAATCTTGCGCCGGGCGAAAAATATGGCACGATTTGCTCGGCTGAGCGCCCATGAACCGTTAGCGTTTCAACATCTGGCAAGGACCATCCAAGCCGGGCAGAAGCCCATTGAAATGCAGAAATCTGCGGATGGTAGATAATCTCCGCGGGATCTATGCTTCGCCCAATTCGCGCACCAACCGAATACCAAAGTGGATCACCAGTGACCAAAACTATAATGCGCTTGCCCCTGTAGCTCTCGATAGTTTCGATCATCGCATCAAACGGTGACGGCCAGGCAATGCGAGTTGCAACTGATGTTGCCGTCAATTTGTGGTGGCGATCACCGCCGATAATGATTTCGGCATCCTCAACCAGCACGCGGGCTGCTGCGGAGAGCCCATCCATACCATCTTCACCAATACCAATAATGTTTAGCCATGGGGTCGTCATCACAACCCACCTTTCAGGCCGGCGGCCAGTGCATTGAGGGTTGCAGACGCCATAGCGCTGCCCCCGCGACGCCCTCGAACGACGATGTACGGAATGCCGTTTTTATCGGCAATCAACGCATCCTTGCTTTCGGCCGCACCAACAAAACCAACCGGCATTCCAATGATGAGCGCCGGCTTAGGGCACCCCTTTTCAACCAGTTCGAGCACGCGAAACAGGGCCGTTGGCGCATTGCCAATAACAATGATTGCACCACGAAATCTGTCCATCAATAGATCCATAGCAGCAGAACTACGTGTATTTTCAATCTCAAGTGCAAGCGTTCTTGCTGCCTCATCGCCGACAGCGCAAAGCAGTTGATTATCCGCACTAAGGTGTCGCTTTATGATGCCATGTCTAACCATTTCGACATCACAAATTATATCCGCTCCATCTTCCAGCGCGTCCATACCGGCTTCCACCGCGCCGTCCGAGAAAGCCAGGTCATCTAGAACATCAACCATCCCGCAAGCGTGAATCAATCTGATAGCAACATCGTGCATCTGGCTGGGAAGGCTGGATAAACTTGCTTCCCGCCTGACAGTTTCAAACGATTGTTCATATATTTTCGCCGGATCGCGAATATAGTCGGTCACACCTTTTTCCGCTCCATGCTCTTGGGCCCCAATGGATGATCGGCTTGAGCATAGGGATGATGGTGATGGTCATGAGAATGATCGTGATCAAGCGGATGATCATGGTCATGAGTGTGATCGTGTGGTGCATGACTATGCACCGGCGTCCACTCCAATCCATGTTTCTTACAAAACTCCTCATCGCGGCACGACGCATCACAATCGCCATTGCAGGGGCAACCTTGCGGCGCGCCGCCGACACCCTCCACATGGTGGTGATGACTCTCTTGCGCTAGACCAACTTCTGCTTCAAAGCCAAGTACCTGTTCGCGATACTTACACATCTGGCAGTTCATATTGTTGGAGCCTTCAATGATTTCGCGCACGCGCTCAACCATCGTATCGATCACCAAATCATGATCGTTCAAATATCCTACTTTCAAAAACTCGATATCAGGATGTTTCGCTGCAACCTCATCGGTCTGAGTATAAATACGCTTGACCAATACGCCGGTGAACAGAAAATATGGAAAGACAACTATGCGTTTGTAGCCAAGCTTCGCCACATTTTCGAGTGCCGGTTGCACGAGGGGAAAGGTAACGCCTGAATAAGCGGTCTCGCCCCAGCCAAAGCCCATGCCTTCCCAAAGCATACGCATGACCTTGGCGACATTGGAGTTTGCATCTGGATCAGATGCGCCTCGGCCAACCACGACCAACATCGTGTCGTGAAGGCTATCGCCCTCTTTCCAACCACTCGCTTTCAATGTTTCGGTGATACGAGCACCCGCCGCACGGATCATCCGCAAGTCAATGCCAAGCTCGCGCCCATAATCTACCACTATATCGCGGTTTTGCGCCTGATATGTGTTGAGCACTGAAGGGATGTCGTTTTTAGC
>JBCDFK010000134.1:0-6108 GCA_039178065.1 Pseudomonadota bacterium
ATTTTCTCCGCTCAAGCCGTCAGAAAACGGGCATTTCAATTGTTTACGATTTCATTTGGGATCCCAAAATGCCCGGCGAACGATTTCAATCTTGGGAGGATACAATGTCATTCAAGCGCCTCGGTCTGATCGCAGCAATTGCGCTCGGTTTTGGAATTTCAACACATGCTGCATCAGGTGAAGAGTTAACCGTTGCAACCTTCGTGCCACCGCAACACCACACAAATACTGTCATGTTCAAATGGTTCGGTGAAGAGTTGGAGAAGCGTTCTAATGGAACCTTGACCATGCAGCTTTTCCCTGCGGGTCAATTGGGCGCTGGGCCTGTTCAACAATATAAACGTGCGGTTGAGGGCGTCGCTGACATTACATTTGGTGTTTCTGCTTACACGCCAGCAATCTTTCCGAAGACCATGCTTGGAATCTTACCCGGTAAGGCAGAAAGCTCCGCTGAGGCGACTGAGCGGTTATTGGCTATTTTTGATGAGCACTTGGCCGATGAATATACTGATGTGAAAATGATCGGTCTAACCACGGCTGCGGGTATCGGCATTGCCGCAACCAGAGATATCTCAACGTTGGAAGGCCTAAAGGGCGCCAAAGTTGTTCCATACGCTGCTTTAACGACACCGATCATTGAAGCTATGGGCGCTGTGCCCGTTCAAATGCCAGTGACAGAAATGTATACGGGTCTTTCGACTGGCACGATAGATGGTGCATATGCCACTTATAACAACATGACACCGCCATGGAACTTTTGGGATGTGGCAAGCCATTTCGTCACCAATGTTCCCGTCCAGCATGCTGTCATCTTCGTTGTTATGAATCGCGAACGCTATGAAGGCCTTAGTCCTGAACACCGCGCGATCGTTGACGAATTGTCGGGTGAACTCTCTTCCATGAAGCTTGCCGAAAGCTTTGATGGGGCAGATGTGAAATCACTTGCCATGATGAAAGAGACTTCCGGCAAAAACTACGAGCTGGTTGCAGTATCAAATGATGAACGCGCCAGAATGGATGCTGCCGTTGCAGAAGGGCTCAAAACGATCTTTGCAGATTACAGTTCCCGCGGCATCGACAATGCCGAGGAAATCTACAACGCAATCAACAAGTAAGGAGAGTACGATGACACTTTCATCCATTTTACGTGCCTCCATTGCCGCAGCCAGTTTAGGATTACTTGCGTCGGCAGCTTGGGCAGAAGAGCTTTCCGTCGCTACTTTTGTGCCGCCGAACCACGAAACAGTGACCGGAGCACTTGCATGGTTTGAAAAGGAGATCACAGAACGATCTGACGGCTCACTTACGATGAAGCTCTATCCTGCCGGACAACTCGGTGCAGGACCGACGCAGCAATTCAAGCGAGCTGTTGAAGGTGTGGCAGATATTACGTTTGGCATTGCGGCCTCAACGCCGACCCTGTTTCCAAAGACCATGTTGGCCATACCACCAGGCAAAGCCAAAAACGCTGTCGATTCAACTGAACGGTTTTGGAAGGTGTTCGACGAACATCTGGCTGATGAATGGTCGGATGTGAAAGTATTAGCCATTGGCAATCCTGCCGGTGGGATGATCATATCCACCAAGGATGTCTCGACGGTCGATGGCATGAAGGGTGCAAAAATAGTTCCCTTTGCAGCAATGACAACGCCGGTGATTCAAGGCATGGGCGCAGTGCCTGTGCAACTAGATCCAACCGAGCATTATACCGGTCTTTCGACGGGAACAATTGATGCCGCGGTTTCTACGATCAACAATATTATGCCGCCCTGGAACCTGGATGAAGTTGCTGATTACGCAGTCGTCAATACGCCTGCAACATTCAACGTGACGTTCTTCGTGATGAACAAAGAGCGATATCAGAGCCTAAGCGATGAGCATCGCTTGATCATAGATGAGGTTTCCGGTCTTCCCTTTTCACTCGAGCTTGCGAAGTCTTTCGACCATGCGGACGAACTTGCATTGAAATGGAAAGATGAACGCCTAGCGGCGGGTGAGTTAAAGGTTGAGTGGATTGTGGCGTCGGATGCAGAGCGTGCCAAGATGGAGGCCGCCGCTGCTGAAGGGATGCAGGCGATATACGCGGACTATGCGGCGCGCGGCATCGAAAATGCAAAAGAAATCTATGAGGCGTTGAATCAATAGTTCCAACAAATGGAGCGATCCTCGCTCCATTTCACTCATTTCACCGAGGGGTCTAAAGATGGTTGATTCCAAAAATCATTCTTCAGAAATGCCTGCGATTATCGGCCTGCTGGATCGTCTTCTGACTTGGTTGGCGTTGGTATTGGGTGGAGTAACTTTGGCCTTCATGACCCTTTTTACCGCTTGGAATGTATTGATCATGCGTAAGGCGTTAAACAATCCGATTGTAGGTGCAGAAGATCTTCTGATTTTATCACTTGTCGTTATCGTTGCTCTGTCGGTTCCACTCGGTTCGCGCACCGGTGCCCATATCGAGATCGAAGTGCTTGAATCGCGCATGACTGCCAGTTTTGCGAAATGGTCTATGATCTTTGTCAAGGTCCTCGGCTTCGTTCTAATGGCAGTCATGGCTTGGCGTCTATGGCATGCGGGAGACAGCGCAGCAAAGTTTGGCGAGACTACGCAGCAACTTTTGATTTCCTATGGTCCATTTTACTACCTGCTCGCTGTGTCGATTGGAATCTATGCCATCGTATTGGTGCTTGATATCTGGCAACTCCTTCGCTCCGACGCGATCATAAAACTCAGGATCGAGGGGGATGAGTTATGATGAGCATGACCCTTTTGGGGGTACTTGGACTTCTAGCGCTATTTGTCTTACTGGCTCTGCGTATGCCTGTGGCACTTTCGATGCTTGCCGTCGGATTTGTGGGTACGGTGGTGGCTAATGCCAATCAATTCATTGCAGTTGGCATGGCTTCAGACCGAGCGTGGGCACGGGGCTTACGGATCGCCTATTCCAACCTTTCTGGCGAAACTTTTGAAGCAGCGTCCAACTTCAATCTACTGGTCATTCCAATGTTTGTTCTCATGGGCACGCTGGCTGGTGTGTCTGGCATGTCAAACGATCTTTTCGCTGCGGCCTATCGCTGGATGGGGCATATGCGCGGCGGCCTTGCCTCAGCGACAATCGCAGCCTGCGCAGGTTTTGCAGCGCTTTCGGGGTCATCACTCGCTTCTGCCGTCACGATGGGTCGCGTCGCCCTGCCAGAGATGAAGCGCTACAATTACAGCGATGGACTGGCAACCGGCTCGGTCGCTGCCGGTGGCACACTGGGCTTCCTGATTCCTCCCTCGGGAGGCATGATTATCTATGCGGTACTGACCGAACAGTCGATTGGGCGGCTCTTCATGGCGGGAGTGTTCCCAGGGATAATCCTGACACTCCTATTTATTGGAGCGATTTATCTAATCGTATCTCGGAATCCCGAAGCTGGTCCCAAAGGCGATAGATTTGCCTGGCCGGAGCGCAGAGAAGCATTGTTAAATGCTCTTCCGATCCTTGGTGTAGTCTTCGTAACTATTGGCGGTATGTATACCGGTTTCTTTACGCCGGTTGAAGCTTCGTCGGTTGGCGCATTCTTCACCTTCCTTGTTGCGGCGTGGCGCCGCTCATTGAACTTCGATGCCATTCGCACCGTGATTCTACAAACCATGAATGCGACAGCGACCGTGTTTTTGATAATCATCGGTGCCTTCGTGTTCATTCCGTTTATTTCATTAACAGAAGTACCGGCTGATCTCGTGACGCTTCTGACATCACTACCGATTGGCGAATACGGCGTCCTTCTGATTATCGTTCTTGTATATATCTTCCTTGGCATGTTTCTGGAATCCATTGCCATGTTGGTGCTCACCATTCCGGTGGTGATTCCGATTGCACTTGGTCTTGGCTGGGACCTCATCTGGTTCGGTATCATCGTCGTGATCGTTTTGGAAATGGGCATGATCAGCCCACCAGTTGGCATCAATGTTTTCATTGTGAAGTCCATTGCCCCAAATGTGCCCATGGGAACGATATTCCGAGGAATCTGGCCATTCTGGTTCGCTATGGCGGCGATGATAGGTCTTCTCATTCTATTTCCGCAAATCGCGCTGTTCCTTCCGCAAACTTTGGTCGGCGGTTAGCAAAAAAGGAGTCAAAACGTGGACACAAAAACAGACATAAAACATCTACAGCATTTTATCGGTGGCGATTGGGTCGATGCCGACGGGAGCGCTACATTTGATGTTCTCAATCCGCTTGATGACAGTGCCTATGCAACCGCTGCCAAGGGCTCAGGAAGCGATATGGGCAAGGCGGTTTCCGCAGCAAAGTCAGCGTTCACGGCATATCGGGAAACGCTGCCAAAAGAGCGTGAGCGCTGGCTGCTTCGGGTTGCTGAAATCATGGAAGCGCGCAAATCAGACCTGATCGATTGTCTAATTGATGAAATTGGATCGCCCATCCAAAAAGCAATGTTTGAATTTGATAAAGGTTTGACGATGGTGCGTGCGGCGGCCGGTTTGTGCCGCAATGTGCGCGGAGAAACAATCCCATCGGACGCGCCGGGCAAGTTCTCAATGTCGATACGTGAACCGCTTGGCGTAGTTGCGGTGATTACGCCTTTCAATGTGCCGTTGATTAAAACAACCAGGCTGGTCGCCAATGCGCTCGCCGTTGGCAATACGGTCGTACATCTGCCGTCAGAAATGGCGCCGCACTTGACCATTCTTTTTGCTGAAATCATTGCGGAAGCCGGATTTCCAGCTGGTTCCTACAATGTCGTCACGGGGTTTGGCCATGAGATCGGTGACGATCTGACTGGCAATCCGGATGTAGACTTTGTGACCTTTACAGGTTCAACGGTGGTTGGTCAGCACATCAATGAAATTTGCGCCAAAAACAAAACACCAAATACCTTGGAATTGGGCGGCAAAAGCCCAACTGTCATTTTGGAAGACGCTGATCTCGAAAAGGTGGTTCCGCTTGCGGCTCGGTCAATATTCATGTTTGCGGGCCAAGCCTGTATTGGATCAAGCCGGTTTTACGTGGAGCGTCCCCTCTACGATGAGTTTGTGAAACGATTTTCAATGGTCGCAAGCAAGGTGGGAATGGGTGACTTGCGTGACCCTAACACGGTCATTGCGCCGATCATTTCAGATCGCCAACGCCAACGGGTCAAGGATCACATTGCTGACGCAGTGGCTAAGGGCGCCAAGATTGCCAACGGTGGTGAGTGGGAAGGCAATCGCTGCCAGCCCACTTTGCTGACGGGCGTGACCGAAGAAATGATTGCTTGTAAGACCGAAACGTTCGGACCTGTGTCAGCCATCTATCCTATCGACAGTTATGAAGAAGGCTTGGAGAGGGCCAATGACACTGAATATGGGCTATCGTCTGCAATATTCACCAACGACATTGATAAGGCATTTCACTTTGCGAAAAACATTGGCGCGGGCATGTGCCATATTAATGGACCCACGATTCATGATGAGGCCCATGTACCGTTCGGTGGCAATGGCGAGTCAGGTGTAGGCCGCGAAGGTACCGATGCGGATATGGAAGCGATGACCGAACTCAAATGGGTGACGGTTCAGCTATGAGTTTTACGCTTTATCATCATGGTTCTTCGGTTTGTGCCGCCAAAGTGCGTTTTGCCATGGACGAAAAGGGGTTGGTTTGGGACGGTGTATATATTGACATTCTGAAAGGTGAGCAATTCGAGCCGGATTATCTGAAACTCAATCCGAAGGGCGTCGTGCCAACCCTCGTGCATGACGATCTGGTTGTTCC
The DNA here is from genome assembly GCA_039178065.1 of Pseudomonadota bacterium. GTDB lineage: Bacteria > Pseudomonadota > Alphaproteobacteria > Rhizobiales > Rhizobiaceae > Ahrensia. The sequence goes on from JBCDFK010000134.1 coordinate 5,762, forward strand.
GGATAGCACTGTGATCATCGAATATCTCGATCAGATTGAGCCAGGGAACAGCGTCCATCCAACCGATCCCTGGGAACGCGCGCAGGCCCGTTATTGGACTAAGGCGGTGGATGAAGATCTACATCCGGCATGTGGCGCAGTGACGTTTGTATGTTCACATCGCCACACCGTACTGAAGAATTTGGGTCCGGAAGGTGTAAAAGAGTTCTTGGCGTCTACACCAAAGATCTCTGTGACCTCGGATTGGAAGAGCCAGAAAGATGCATTCACTCGGTTTGGATTTGATGCGCCAGGTGCAGCTGACAAGGTCAAGCTATACGATACCTATCTGCACAAAATGGAAACTG
>JBCDFK010000135.1:0-6085 GCA_039178065.1 Pseudomonadota bacterium
ACAGTTGGCTTCATGGTGCAGATCATCAAGGGCACTTCGCTGGCCTATATAATCGGCTTTCATGATCTCATGACCATCGGACGGCGCTGGGCCAACGCCCCGGTCGATGGCACTGAACCCTTCATCATCTATCCGCTCATGGCGCTCATCTATTTTTGCTTGTGCTTCCCGCTATCCGTCTGGTCGCGACGGCTCGAACAGCGGCTTGGAAGCGCAAAAAAACAGGACGCACCCGAACTTGCATGACCTACCAGAAACCTCAACTCACTTTCGAAAGGAAACTACCAATGTTGAACAAATTGAAAATGCTTGCTGCTGCGACGATGGTGGCCGGTCTTGGGCTGGTCACATCGGCACATGCAGAACTGTCAGACATTTTGGAAGCCGGCACCGTGAAGATCGGTGTTCCAGAAAACTTCCCGCCCTTTGGATCGCTTGGCGCTGAAGGCGAATATGAAGGCTATGACGTGGATGTCGCCAAGTTAATCGCCGCAGACTTAGAGGTTGAACTGGAGCTTGTGCCCATCACATCCAAACAACGTATCCCGTTTCTTGAAACAGATCGCGTCGATCTTGTCATTTCATCGATGGGGGCGAATCCAGGCCGCGCGAAATCGATCTGGTTCTCAAGTGCCTATGCGCCATTTTTCTCCGGTGCGTTCGCGTCATCTTCTATGGATATCACGTCTCCCGATGATCTCGCTGGCAAGAAAATTGGTTTGACTGGCGGTACGCTCGAAGATCTAGAATTGACCGAAAATGCACCGGAAGGCACCGAGATCATCCGCTTTGGCGACAATGCCGCAACGCTGGCCGCCTACACGTCGGGTCAGGTTGATGTGCTGGTCACCGGCAATACAGTGGCGGCAACCCTATCTGCGGACAACCCCGATTTAGATATGGAAACCAAGTTCGTCATCAAGGAATCGCCTGCTTTTATCGGCATCAAGAAAGGCAATTTCGATCTACTGCAATGGGTGAATGTTTTCATCCTGCACAAGAAACTTGGCGGCGAGTTGAACGACTTTTCGGAAAAATGGCTCGGCCAGGCGCTGCCACCGCTACCTTCATTGTAGAATGACCAACTTGGCCAAGCCCCGCTTGCTTGGCCAAGACTTCTTTTTCCCGCTGGACATTGCTTTCGACCGGAAGAAGTGATGGTTTGGGCCATTGGTTCTTTTCGGCTCATTGCTTTGCAATGAACCTGATCTAGCATCAGAGACTCTTTTTGAAGGTCCACTTTGGGCTCAGAGCGGACATTGATGGGGTATTGTTCCCCGTCTGAGTAGTTCTCGCTGAATAGACCAAAAAACTGGATCTAGTGGCACGCCCTTTTTGGGAAAGCGTCTATGCAGACCTGTTTCATTCAAGATAAGCTGCAGCGCGTGCCTTGGCCCGTTCAGGCTCTCCGGCGGATAGCCTTGCTTGCATAGAAACTGCTCAAGCTGCTTCAAATCATTAGGGAATTTGAAGCTCAATTTGACCTCGGCTCCAATCCGTACCGATCGACTATTTCAGCGTATGTCTTAGCGCTGACACCGCGAACAGGCGAAGCGGGGCCTGTGCTTCGCAAAAACGGTTCCCTAGCCATTGGCCAACGCTCACGATAAAAGTCGGATTTGAATTTCTCTTCGGTTGCGCAAAGCTCTTTCTGAAGCCGTGTGAGTGCTGGTATTGCGGTTCCATTGCGCGGTTGGCGAGGCGTTTGGCGATAGGATAATTGGCAAGCGAGATGCAGCGCTTCGCGATCGCTGTTCAGCGTGTGAATGTTTACGCCACGGTTTGTCAGCCATGCCGCCAACGGTCCCAGACCTTCCGGCATGGTCCAATAGGATTTTTCGGGTGACTTGGTGTTTGTTGAATTGTTCATTTTGATGGTCCTTTGCGCATCGCAGCGAGTGCGGCGCTTTTGTTTGTGATTGTGAATTGGTCCGGGAGAATTCCAGCAGTAACGCCTGGCAGATTGTCAGTGCGGGCATCGAGGAGAATATCGCTGATGGAACGACATTCGGATTTGTGCCTTAGCCAGAGGGCTATGAGAGTGACGTTGGGTGCATAAGTTGCCGAACAAAGCTCGGAACTCGAAGACGAGTTCTCATCTTCATAAGCCGACAGCGCTGATGCCAAATGACGGTGTTTGAGTTTAACCATTGGAAGCCCTCACAAGTGGTGAGTTTGAAAGTTGGCTTCCGAACTTCGCTTCGCGTGATTTATTTATGGCTTCGCCAGATATATTTAATAAGGCTTCGCCTAATATATTGTCATTTGTAACCGTTTGATTTTGTTCAAGAACCTCTGTGGGTCGGTTACCTATTGCATCTAAAACGGTAGCGACGCCGTTACCTATTGGAATGGTATCGTTACTCTTCAACTCACCATGAACGGTAACCGTGCCGTTACCTTTCACATCGGTTTTTTGATTCCAGATCAAAGCATCCGCTGGAGCGTAAATGACCTTAATGCGACGAGAACGACCCATCGGAAGTACGCTGATGTACTCGAACTCCTGCAATCGCGCTATCGTGCGTGGGAGACTCTTTGAGTGGCATCCAGTGAGTTGCGCAAGACGTTTTTGTGAGGCTGTGCAACCAAGTCCATTTGCCGTGAAGCGGTCATGCCCCGCAATAGCAATCAGAACACGCAGATCGAGCGCAGATAGACGCTCATCTGTAACCGCTCTGGCTGGTACTGGCGCAAAAATGTGTTTTATTTTTATCTTGGTGTCGGTCACGCAAGCACCTCCAATTTTGAAGGTTCTGCAAAAATGATGCTTTCACCGATCTTGCGCGCTTCTACCGCGTCCTCAAGACGGATGAATTTGCCCAACTTTATGCCTTTGCCGCCGAATTTGATGTCGGCTGAATAACGCTTTGCCTTTTTACACCAGCTAACACCCAAGCGGCCCGTGTTAGACAGGACTGCATGACGATTGCGTGCATTTTCTTGGGGCGTTACTTCACGCAAGTTACTTGGGTAATTGTTGGTGCGGTCGCCATCTATGTGGTCAAGCTGTCCAACAGGGTCGCGACCATTTGCGAGCTTAAATATAATGCGGTGTGCAAGCCAGCTCTCGTCCCAGATGGAAACCTTTTGATATCCGTCGAATTTCTCAGGGTGATTCAAGCCAACATTTTTTCCGGCTTTGATTGTTCCGCGATTGATGGATGAAACAAGCTGGCCTTGCTTCCAGGCATCCGTGAAGATGGAGCAAAGGTGGTCATAGGGTCGCAAGTTTTTGTACTGCGGTGATTTTGCCGGAACATAGTCCGATTCAGCCAACGCCTTGTGGCACTTGTTGGCGATTTCCTTGCGACGCTTGTCATTGAGAAAATTACGCTCACTGGGGCGCTTGCGGCCAGTCTTGCCTTGAGCATGGGTGGATTTTGCTGTTTGTTTTTTCGGTGATTTTACCTTATATGTTTGATCGTTGAAGCCTTTTGGTTTGGTTTTGACATCTGTCTCGGAAAAAACAGAATTGGAAGCCTTGACCCCGCCTAACGGCAGGTTGAGGCTTTCGCCTTTATGGTGCTCCATTTGCTCACCTATTTTGCTACCGGCAGATTGTTGATGTAATTCTCAAGCTCAGAAACAAGTATAAGAGTACGCTTGCCCTGCTTACGTGGCTTGAGTGAGCCTTTCTTGAATATTTCATATAGGGTTGTTCGTCCGAGGCCGGACATCTCTTGTGCCTCTGGAATTGTGACTGCAATCTTCTGCATGCCGCTTTACTCCTAGCCGGAGTTCCGTCCGGTGGCGTATCCGCTGCGGTGCGCAGGGATACGAGCAAGCTAATGAGGCGTTAGTTGCAGAAAAACGGGTACGTCTAATATTTCGATTTTAGTCCAGGAATCATCTCCTGTAGTTCCAAGACAGCTTCTTCTTCTGTGATGTTATCTATGTGCTGGCGGTCTCGAACAGCATCATCGACAAGTCTTTTGTACTTCTTAAAGTCCGGTCGAGAGATGCGAGTCCTTAAGGTATCTTCCCAAATGCCGTGCCATGGCTCAAAGTTCTCGATGATGTAAATCACAGCAGTTTTGTCGTTGTGAACCGTTTCTTCTAAGTGGGCCACCCGTAAGGATGCGGCAAGCTGCAAATATTTACTGAAATCCCATTCCAGGTCTCTGCCGGCGGTTTTTTCAGGCACAGCCATTCCAGGCGAAAAATTGTTTAATATGTCAAACAGCATAAAGCCTTTTATAGTATCGTCTCGAGGCGATAAGCCGGAATATTTGGCCAACACATATTCAATGATGTCATGAAAGCGTTTGGATTTTGCTTGGAATACTAATTTTTGGTACTCTGCTTGCTCCTCGTTTAGAAGGGCCGGAGACAGAAGCACACCGCTACGCGGCTTGGGTTTGGAAACACTCATTGGCGTGAGCAGATTTTTTGGCAGTTTTACGCCAAGAATCTCAACAATTTGTGGTTGTTTTCTAGGAGCCATGAAGCGCCACCACATTTCCGTGTTCGGTACCAGTCACATAATCGGCCCACACGCTCAACAACTGCCGCTGCTTATCGATTGCTCTTGAACGCCTGTAAGCCCGCTCAACGGCGTTACCCACTTCATGAGCCAAGCATGCCTCGGCAACTTCGCGAGGAAATTCCGTTTCGTTACCTGCCCAGTCTCGGAAGCTAGATCTAAAACCGTGAACCGTTACATCTGTCATCTTCATGCGTCGAAGCAACATAAGCATGGACATCTGCGATAATGGTCTTCCTCGCTTCTGGCCTTCGAAGACCAAATCACTTGTTCGAGTTTCAAACAGTTGTCCCAATATGGCCTGGGTCGGCTCGGTCAAAGGGATAACGTGCTCCGCACCGGCTTTCATCCGGTTGGCTGGTATTGTCCATAGAGCTGCGTCGAGATCGATTTCGCTCCACCGCGCACCTAGCACTTCGCCAGTCCGGCAAGCCGTGAGTATGACAATCTCTAACGCGCGGGCTGCAAGAGCTTCATGATTGCGTAATCTGATTATGAAGTCTGGGACATCATTATAGTGCATTGCAGGGAAGTGTCTTCGCTTCAGTCTCTTTTTGTCTATCTCCGGCATCAGAGCTTTAAGGCCGCCACGCCAGATTGCAGGATTTGAAGTTTCGCGCCAGCCTTCTGCCATTGCATAATCAATGACGCGCTCAATTCTTCCCCGAACTCGCGTAGCAGTCTCGTGCTTGTTCACCCAAATAGGAGAAAGCAAATCCCGAATGTCGGTGATTGTTACCTCTGCAACATCCTTGCCCATGATTGGCTTGCAATAGGTCTCAAGAGTAGTCCGCCATTGCTTGCTATGCTTTTCACTGCGCCATGCCGTAGCATTCGTTTTTAGAAAGACATCAACACAAGAGCCAAAAGTGTGCTTCTCGAATTTTTCTGGGTTTAGATAATCGCGGGGATTTCTGCCCTCTGCAACTTCAGTCCTGAGCGCCGCAGCTGTGTCTCTGGCACTTGCCAACGATTTGGCAGGATAACTGCCTAGTCCTATTTCATCGCGCTTACCGTCCTTATTGTGCATAAAGGACCACGAGCGTCCACCGCTCGGTGAGATACGCAGAAAAAGTCCGCCACCATCACTTAGCCTACCTGCTTTGGTTGCAGCTTTGACCGTTCTGTCTGTCAGCTTGTTTATTGCGCGCGCCATTTCCTATGCCTACTTATGCCAACGTCTATGCCTACTTTATGTTGCGGATTGTAACGAATGATAGCGGATGATGCTAGACGGTGATGTCTAGAGATGCATGTTTTAGAGCAGTTGAAGCGGATGGCTATGGATGCCAGCAAACAGTAGTTCGACGGACTGTCTCACTGCCATTCAGTCTCAGCTTTTGTCTACGAACCGGATTTCCAAGATATTACTATTATAATTCAATGACTTGCAGGATTGAGCGTGAGACTGAGGCTCGCTTACCGCGTGTTTCTACGTCTGAATACTGAGAAAGTCTCACTTCCCCATTTCCGGGGGGAGGTTTTGTAAATTCGCAAATTTGCGGGGGTAGGCTCGTTTGAACTTAGAGTCGGTTGTTCAACAGGCGCTGCTCGTTACAAACAAAAGGTTTAGAACGGGTTTGAAACCACATTGTTTTG
>JBCDFK010000136.1:0-6080 GCA_039178065.1 Pseudomonadota bacterium
CTAGAAGATGCAGTGTACCATATGCGTACGGGCAATATCTACGCTGAACTGCTTGCATCTGAAGAATCGGCAGAGGTCTGGTTAAAGAGAGAAATTTGCGATTCGCTATCGATTTCCACTTGTGCATCTTCAATAAGCCTACAGGTCGAGAAATTTGACACCAACTACGATGTCTATGCGGATTCCAACACCAGCGGTGTAATCGATGCTGGCGCGTCAGGAATATTGATGCGCGTCGAAACGTCGGTTCAAGTACCAAATCTGGTCTTCACCGAAGCCATTTTCGGAACAGAAAACTTGACCATTGTAAGTGGTCTCACATTCATGACGGAGCCTTATTGATATGTCATCTTCTCAAGGTATTTTTATTCGGTTCCGCAAGGCCCTTAAGCGAAAAGTCATGGGATTTGGCGGAGATTCCAAAGGCTCAATTGCTGTCGAAATGGCATTTATTCTGCCAATTTTTGCATCGATGGCATTTCTAACATTTGATGCTGGAACTGTGTATACCCAGTATAAGCGGGGCACGAGACACTATTATGCGCTCGGCGATATTCTGTCGTCGCAAACTCAGAATGTGACCTGTAGCCAACTCGATAAAATCTCAGAATTGGTTTACGATTCCTATGCGAACGGTAACTGGGCTCGTCGTCCGCGCCCAAGTGGCAACGATTTCACACGTGATGGTGCGCTGGATTTCCGTTTCCAATTGAAGATGATAAAAGCTGAGCTTCGTCCCAATGGAAGAATTAGAGGGCGAATTCAGTGGTCTTATTGGCGCCATACCCAGGACATGGACACAAGTGGTGGCAGGAAGCCAGGTCAATTGATCAATATTCCCGCTGGGTTGCAGGTAGACGGGTTGGAATTCGTTCAAGTAGACGGAGCGCTGTTTATCGCGCCAGCCCTCAACTATATGGGCGTTTTCGACTATCACCCCTCTGCAAACAGAACGCATAAACAGGTGCCGATTGACCGCTATTTCCCACTGCGCTTTATCACCGGCCTTGGCTTAGATTATAGCGACACCGATCCTTTGACCGAAAAGTGTTGGACCAAAGAAGTTACTTACCCTTAATGGCTCTATTCAGCGGCATCAGAGCCAATTGACTCTTCTGATTTAAGTTTGCGGGGCGGCGCTAGATAATCGCCGCTCATAAGCTTGACGCCAGCTGCAATACAATCAACCACATCCGCTTCGCTTGCTATTCCCCGCACACTTGTCATGAGGGAAGAATTGTCAATCTGTTCAAAAGCTTTCGGTAGGTCTGCTGTTGCGCTGTTGGCGCGGTAGCCAAGCAGCGTTTCCTTATCGCAAATGGATACGTCAAAGCAGTCAATCAGCGCTTCTGTAACCAGTTGATGATCATGCTGAAAACCATATAGCGCCAATGGTACACCGGCATTGTGTAAGCGCTGAAGCTTTTGCATCCGACCCTTAGATAACTTTTGAGCGGTGTCAGCAAAGGCTGAAGAATGAACCACGAGCGCAATAGTGGGGTTCGAATTGGTTTGCTTTTTTAGTATTGAACCAGCACGCCGCCAAAGTAGCTTATCGTCCAAAAGGGCATCGCTAATCTGAACGAAGAACCGAATTCTACTGGTTTCTGCTATGTCGGTCCATATTTCTTGGCCTGTCGCCGCTGCTGCTTTTTCAAGTGTCGAGAATTCAAATTCCGCTTGCTCTTCTTTTGAGGCGCTTGGGTTGCTCTGCACGAAAATTGGAACTTGGCGCGATACTGGAATTGCTTGCCGATAGACCTCATAGCCAGCTATTTGGCCATCAGGCATTTTGGTGACTGGCTGAAAATATAGTTCATCGGATATGGACGATAGTTCTATTTCGCCTGATGCCCTCTTTTTCTTTGATTTACCACCCGCGATGACGCTCAGTTGAGGGGGCTCTTGTACTGTTGTTGGCGGGTTATCTTCCGGCGCTAACTCATTATCAGCTTCTGCTTCAGCTGGGTTTTTCTTAAATGATTGCGGCTGAACTGACGCCGTTTGTTGGGCAACACGCATATATTCATCCAGTTCGCGCTTGCGGTTTCTGGCATTTGCAGCCGCCCGAAAGCTCAAGAAGGCCAAAACAAACACAATAACGAAGGTTGCGGCGAGCACGTAAAGCCCGCTTGATTGCATTATTGCAAGGGCTTCCAATACCAAACCGAGCGGGGCAGGCGAATACCAAAGGCCAGCGCCGACGATGGCGATGCCAAAAAGCCCAATAAGTGTTAAGCGCGTCGCCAATGTTCGCTCTTTCTATGCTGCCTCATAGGAATTTCGCGTTGCTCGCTGCAATCAGCTTAATATCTTGGAATTCATATTCCCAAGTAATTATGGCGCTAGTTGAGCCTATTTTGGTGACAGGGTGAACAGCTTGGGTTAATGCCGAGGGTTAAAGGCTGTATCGCCGTGGTTTCTGGCCGAACTGTTTGAAGGATTAGTTTTGAATACGCAGATTATCAAACGCCTCGACGAGATTGTATCCGACTACGATCTGATATTGTGTGACGTGTGGGGCGTCATCCACAATGGCGTACATGCATGGAGCCAAGCTTATCGTGCCCTGGCGCGCGCCCGCAGCGCTGGCCTTGCAGTTGTACTGATTACCAACGCGCCCAGACCATTTGGTCCCGTTGTAAAGCAACTCGCTAATTTGGGCGTCCCTGATGAAACCTTTGATGCCATTGTAACGTCCGGTGACGTTACGCGCGCCCTTATAAAACAGGGATCGCCCAAGGTTTTCCATCTTGGGCAAGAACAGGATTTGCCCATTTATGATGGCATAGATGTTGAATTGGTGAATGAAGAAGAAGCCCAGACGGTTGTTTGTACGGGCCTTGTGAATGACGAGTTTGAAACGCCAGCTCATTATGCCGAGCAACTCAAGCGGTTTAAGGCGCGAGATTTACCGATGATTTGCGCTAATCCAGACATTGTCGTCGAAAAAGGTCACAAATTGCTTTGGTGCGCAGGTGCACTGGCGCGCGACTATGCGGCGCTGGGTGGAACAACACTAATTGCGGGCAAGCCGCATGCTCCTATCTATGAGGAAGCCATAAAGCTAGCCGAAGCTAAGACTGGCAAAGAAATTGACCGATCCCGAATATTAGCAATCGGTGATGGTATGCCGACCGATGTCAAAGGCGCGATGGACAATGAATTGCAGCTATTGTTTATTTCCGATGGCATTCACAGCCGCGAATATGGTGAGCCTGGCAATCCTGATATTGAACAGCTTCAAAAGTTCTTGGCAGTTCATAATGCTTCACCGGTTGCAACGATGAAGAAGCTGGCTTGATCAAATGTCGTTTGTACGCATCAATAATCTCGACGAGTTTCCCGAGAATTTGCGGGGTGGCGCCGTAGCCATCGGCAATTTTGATGGTCTACATCGCGGTCATCAATCGGTTCTTGAAGCAGCTGCCTCCGCGGTGCATCAAAACAGTCGCCCTGCCATTGTCCTGACCTTTGAACCGCATCCTCGATCAGTTTTCCAGCCCGACATTCCATTGCCAAGAATAACGCCGCCATCCATGAAGGCTAAGATTATTGAAGAACTTGGCTTTGACGCAGTAATTGAATTGCCGTTCAGCCGCGATTTTTCAAAAAAGAGCGCAGATCAGTTTGTCTCGGATATATTGCTGGGCAGTCTCGCCGCCAGCAGCGTTGTAACCGGTTTTGATTTTCACTTCGGTAAAAACAGGCAAGGTGGCCCTGCATTTCTAATGGACAAGGGCAAAGAGCACGATTTCGAAGTTATTCTCGTTGACGCTTTTCGCGATAGCGGCGCCGAAGTCATCTCCTCCAGCCGCATTAGAGAAGCTCTTGCCAGTGGCGAAGTTCGATTGGCCAATTCGTTGCTAGGCTATCATTATCGCGCATCTTCAGAAATCATCGAAGGCGAGCAGTTAGGAAGAACGCTAGGATACCCCACGGCCAATATGTCGGTTCCGGTTGAAACGCCACTACTACACGGCATTTATGCCGTCCGCTTCATTCGGGCAGACGGATCGGTTCATGATGGTGTCGCTAGCTATGGCAGAAGACCGACGGTGACGGATGATGGTAAACCTCTTTTGGAGACTTATCTGTTTGATTTCAAGGATGATTTATACGGTGAGCATTGCGTCGTGGCATTTGTGGAATATCTACGAGGTGAAGAGAAGTTTGATGGCCTCGATCCCCTGATTGCACAAATGAAAGTCGATGAACAAAACGCGCGGGACGCGTTAGCAATAATTGATCCACTCTCCGACTTGGACAAGCGTCTAACATTTGGCGGAGGGATCGATTGATCCGTCGGAAAATTCTAATCACAGGCGCAACAACCGGCATTGGGCTGGCATTGGCAAACCGGTTGAGTTTGCGTCACGATGTTATGGTAACGGGTAGCCGCGCGCCTGAAGACATAACTGAGCCATTTTCAGCCAACCTGACCTATATACGTGCTTCTCAAGCGGACCCAGAAAAAGCGGCGCAAACAATTGCAGAGGCGTTGTTGAAATCAGGATGGACGCGGCTCGATAATGTCGTGCTTAACGCCGGCATTGGCTTTGTTACGCAAAAAGCGCTGGACGATGTTGATAAAATTCGAAGCACGCAGGATGTCAACGTTACCTCAACCATATTGATAGCGCGTGCGGTCTATCCTTGGCTTTCCAAAACAAAGGGCACGCTTACAATTGTTGGTTCTGTTGCTCACAAGGGCCAAGCTTTGTTTCCTGCTTACGCGGCTTCAAAAGCAGCGCTGAATGGCCTTGCGCGCTCCTTGCGCAGCGAATGGGCCGGCTCGGCCGTGGTACAAATTTTGCACCCCGGTCCAACCTATACAGATATGCATGAAAAAGCCGGATATGATCCGGGTTGGATGCGTGAAATTTTCATTCGCAAAGAGCCCATGGCCAAGATGATGGAGTATGCCATAGCCCGTAAGCACTCGCCGGTGACACTATCATGGTTGCGCTATCTCGCAGGCGGCTCGATCACAGGAAAACGGTTATGAGGGCGCTTGTAACAGGCGGCAGCGCTGGTTTGGGCAAGGCGTTTTGCGATGTTTTGCTGCAGAATGGATATGAAGTAACCAACGTTGATCGCAACCCAGCGCCTAATGACTCAAATCTCGTTCATATCGCCTGCGATTTATCAGATCGCAAAACGGTCGATAAACTCATCGAAAAAATCGGAAAAGGCGAACCCTTCGATATCGTAATCTTCAATGCTGGAATTTCTGCAACCGGGAAGTTTGAAGAAATTGAACCAGCCAGCCATGCTCGCGTCGTCGAAATCAATGCCACCGCGCCCATGGCGATTTGCGCTGCGATGATGCAGGCCGAAAAAGTTGCGAAAAACGGACATATCGCTTTCATCTCGTCGCTTTCGCATTTTGCTGGATATCCCGGTGCATCCAGCTATGCAGCTTCCAAGGATGCTTTGGCGGTTTATGCCAAATCTATTCGCAAGGCGTTCAAAAAGAGCCATGGTATCACTGTAACGACCGCATATCCTGGGCCTCTGAAAACTGATCATGCAGAACGCCATGCTCCAGAAGGGGCTGATGCGGAAAAACGTATGACGCCTGAAGATGCTGCCAACTTGATCATGAGCGATATTCGAAAGGGTAGTGTATCAGCTTTGCCGGGTACGGCCGCGAAAATAGTGGCTTTGATTGGCCGAATTGCACCAAAGCCGCTCACTTTGGTTATGCGCGCGATCATCTATCGCAAGTTGGATAAAACAGTCGCAGATTAGCCCTTTCAATCGGCGAAAAGCATTGCTAAGGAATGCCTATGTTGATGAAAGCCATCATAAGCCGAATTATTGGCCCGGCCTGCCGCTAAATTGCGACGCAGGGCCGGGATATTGCGCCTATATCAATCGCGCATCCTTTTCCATTTGAGTATCCATTTCTGCGCTTGTTGAAGCGCCTCATGAGAACGAACGTAACATGACTGATTCCGCTGATAATAAAATCGACTATTCCAAAACGCTGAACCTGCCGGAAACCGAATTTCCGATGCGCGCGGGCCTTCCCAAGAAAGAACCTGAAATCATTGCGCGTTGGCAGCAAATGGATC
>JBCDFK010000137.1:0-6079 GCA_039178065.1 Pseudomonadota bacterium
AATTTTTTGAGTGCTTTAAACGCCACTATCAGGATGTGTGTAACTGAATTGGTGTTCTAAACAATGGCAAGAGATTCACAAAAGACTCAGGGTGGATCATCACACCCGCCGATGTCTTCGAATCCGTCGATGTCATGGAACCGCTTTTCCTTCTTTCTAATTGCCGCATTGTTTGCCTGCCTATCTGTGTTGAGCACAGTACAACTGGTTCTGGCTGCTCCGGCGGATGAAAAGACGTCGCGCCTTGTAGCCCTACCGACCGGAAACAATACTGAGAGAGAAGACTTCTCAAGTGCACCATCGGGTGTGGATGGTTTCTCTATATCCATCGATGGGCAGAAAATTGCCGGTGATTTGCTGACAAGCTCCATCGATGCCAAGGCCGATGCCGAGCGCCAGGTGGACGTCGACCTTGAAGCGGTCGATATTCAAATCAAATATGATGGCCTAGACGTCGAACCGATCCTGAACGTTTCAACGGTCGATACGCGCAGTTCATATAAGGTGGGGACACCAGTCGAATTTGTTGCAACTTCGAACTACCCTGCTTGGATCAATCGTTCGGAAATTTTGGTCTATAATAATGGCAAGGGCGACCGTACAAGAACGCCAATAGCGACTGTGCCTGTTGATGCCAGTGGATATGCTACGTGGGATATGCCCGCTGGGGATGATAGTGGCGATTATGAATATGTGTTGCGGGTCTATGATGATCGCGACCGTTTTGACGAAACTGTGCCACTTCCGCTTACGCGTACGAGCAAAGACTTTGACAAGCATTCTACTGCGCCAGATGAAGCTCCAGTTTCAGCTGGCAATGGTGAAGACCGGACAGCCAAACGCAACATTCCTGTTTATGGTGGTGCAGTGACCGTCTTTGGACGCGATGTGCCTCCCGGCTATCGCGTGAGCGCATTAGATGAAACGGTGCCAGTCGATAAGAACAATAGCTTTGTCGTACAGCGCATTTTGCCACCGGGAGACCACAATGTAGCTGTTGCAGTTGAAGGCGCAGAAAATGATGGTGTGAATGTTGATCGTTCTATCAACATTCCCTCTAACGATCTATTCTATGTAGGCCTCATCGACTTTACACTTGGCAAACGCTTTGGCAGCGATTCGGTAGTGGCGGCAGCACCTGGTGAATATGATGAAGTCTATACGCGTGGCCGCCTCGCCTTCTATCTTAAAGGCAAAGTTAAGGGCCGCTATCTGATTACGGCCGCGGCCGACACAGGCGAAGAGGAAATCAAAAATCTATTCAATGGTCTGGATTCCAAAAATCCGCGTGAACTTCTGCGGCGGATTGATCCGGACAAATACTATCCTGTCTATGGTGACGACTCGACCTCAAAGGAAGATGCGCCGACAAGCGGCAAATTCTTCGTGAAGGTTGAACGCAATGACAGCCACGTCATGTGGGGCAATTTCAAATCCACGATCAAGGGCGATCGTTATCTAAGATCCGAGCGTACATTGTATGGCGCCCAGGCACGCTATCGCTCTGAAGCCACCACATCATTTGGCGAGCGCAAGGCCGAGGTTGAGCTATACGCTGCTCAACCAGGCACCCTGCCCCAGCGCGATATTTTACGCGGTACGGGCGGGTCTGCTTACTTCCTAAAGCGACAAGACATATCAATTGGATCTGAAACCGTATCTGTTCAGCTACGCGATCCCGTGACCGGCAATGTGGTTGAGACTTTGCAGCTCAATTACGGCGAAGACTACACCATAGATTACATCCAGGGCGTTATCATTCTATCGCGACCAATATCATCGACGGCTGTCGGCGCAGGCGTTGTTCGCGATTCTGCACTGGGCGATTACACGCTCAATCTTGTGGCTCAATATGAATATACGCCAACCAGCGGCGATGTAGACGGCTATTCATATGGCGGTCGCGCTCAGACTTGGATGGCCGACAAAGTGCGCTTCGGTGTGACCGGTATGGTCGAAGAGACCGGCAACGGAGCGATCGAATCTGATCAGGAAATGTTGGGCGTTGACCTGAAGGTTCGCCATTCAGACACGACCTTTGTGTCAGCCGAATATGCACAGACAAAGGGCCCTGGGTTCAGCACATCAAGATCGACAGACGGTGGCCTCACAATCATCGACGAGACGCCGGCTGGTATTGCCAACCGCATCTCATCGGCCTGGCGTGTCAGTGCGCAGCTTGATTTGGCAGACATTTCTCAAGGCAAAATTGCCGGCCGCATCGGCGCATATTTTGAAGAAAAAGAGGAAGGGTTTGAGACACTCGACCACAATGTCGATGTGGATCAACGAATTTGGGGTGCATTTGCCCATTTTGATGTCAGCGAAAAACTGGCCCTGGGACTTACTTATGAGGATTTCTCGGATGATGATGGCAAAAAGCGTGAGCAAGCGACAGCAGATGCCAGCTATCAGTTGGACGAGTATTGGAAAATCACTCTTGGCGCGAAGTATTCTGACCTAAGAGACCCCAATGGGGATCCAGAAGACAATGGCGAACGCACCGACATTGCCGTTCAGGTCGCATATGCGCCCAATAATGACCAAGAATTCTATGCATTCGCTCAGGCAACAGCCGCAACGAGCGGTTCGCGTGGTCGAAATGACCGTCTTGGCGTAGGCACAAAAATCCGCCTCAGTGAGAAAATCGCCGTTGAAGGAGAAATCTCGCATGGCACAACAGGTCTGGATGCGCTAGCGGGCATAACTTATAACCCAACGGCCGATGAACAGTACTACATCGCCTATAGGCTTGAGTCTGAGCGCGCGAAAGATGACGTTTCGCTCGATGGCGATGATTTGGGCCAAATCGTTTTGGGCGCAAAGCGGCGCTATGATGATCAGTGGTCTGCGTATAGTGAAAACAACTACGACGTATTTGGTAAGCGTCGCGAACTGACATCGACCTATGGTGTCACCTACACGCCCGATAATGTGTGGACGGTTGACGGCGGCGTGGAAATTGGGCGCATTCAGGATCCCACCGCATCTGACTTCGATCGGAAGGCGATTTCCGTGGGCGTTTCATATAAGGATGAAGACAATTTCACGGCCAGGTTGCGCGGTGAAATCAGACTCGATGACTCCGATGATGATACGCGCGACGCGGAAAGCTATCTGTTTACCGGCGGCATCGCATATAAAGTCAATCCGAACTGGCGCTTTGTTGGAAAACTGGATGGCTTGATTTCGCAGTCTGATCAAGGCGACTTCCTTGATGGCGACTATATTGAGGCATCACTCGGCTTTGCATACCGCCCTATCGACAATGATCGCTTCAACGCGCTGTTCAAATACACATTCCTTTACGATTTACCGGGTGTGGACCAAGTTACCTCCGACGGATCAACCTTTGGTCCGCGCCAGAACAGCCATGTTCTAAGCGCAGATGCAACATATAGAATCAACAACAATCTCAGTATTGGCGGTAAGTATGGATTCCGAATTGGGCAGGTCGAGACCTTCCGCGGCTCTGGCATCTATGCCGATTCATCGGCGCATCTTGGTATTATCCGCGCAGATGTTCATGTGGTTCACAATTGGGATCTTCTGCTTGAGGCCCGCGTGTTAACGTCGCCGTCAGCCGACACGACCGACTTTGGCGCGGTTGTTGCTGGTTACCGCCACTTTGGAAGAAACGTCAAAGCGGGCATCGGCTATAATTTCGGGAAGTTCTCGGATGATCTAACCGACCTGACCTTTGATGATCAGGGCATATTCCTGAACGTAATTGGTAAGTTCTAGAATTTTCTTTCGAGCATAAAATTCGGCCAATAGACTTATAAGCTACTTATGATTCAGCTTTTTCCAGCGTCTCAAAATTCTTTGTGGTTAGCCCATCCTGTATTTCATAGATGGAGCCACGCTTATCAGGCTGCGGCTGTGGGATCCGAACCGGGACATGCTTTAAGCGGGGCTTAAGTGTCGGCTTCCCGCAAAGCATCCGCTCATCATAGTCCTCAATACCAGCCCAATTGGTCATCGAACCCATAATCGGGAAGGCGTCAGCAGCAAGCATTTCATAAAACAAGATGCGGCGCGCATGGTCTGAGACATTGAGAGCCGAGCCATGCACAATTCGCCCATGGTGTAGCGAAATTGAACCAGCAGGCCCTTTAAGCTCCACTGCATCGGCCATATCCAAACCGCACGCAGCCAGATCCATTGCACCAACGAATATATCGTCTTGGTGGTGATCATATATAGGCCCCTTATGGCTGCCTGGGAAAACCATGAGAGGGCCGTTTTCAGTCTCCATGTCATCAATGAGTACGCCGATAGCCAGCCCATCATCATTGGTGTGAGGGTAGAAAGCGAAATCCTGATGCCATTCCACGGCTGCACCCCCACCGCCGACTTTCATATTCAGCTTGGTGGTGTGAATACGTAGGTCTGGCCCGATGAGATCTCGTGCTGGCGCTAAAACATGATCGGAATACATGAGGTCGCGCATGACCTCTGACTGCGTATGGGGCAGTTTAATTCGGCGAAGACGTGGTTCTTCAGGTGTGTGGGTCGGCTCTAGATCGATCCGATCATCTGGCGCAGTCATGCTTCTGGAAATCTCTTCAAAGGCCGAGATCTCAGCGCGTATCGCCTTAATAATGTCCATTGGAATGCGGTTTTCGAGCACCAGATAGCCATTTGCGTCGAAAAACTCTCTTTGTTCGGTCGTAAGAACTTCCATGACTTGCTCCTCCCAAACGCCACCAATTCGAGTGCGTATTTTCAAACTGACGCTATATCTGCCGCCAATCAAGCGATTTACACATTGGTTGACTATCTAAGTTGCCGCTGAAACGCATCGTCTAGCGCTGAACGATGCGCTTCTCTATCCAAAGGTCAACGCCAATGCGTGAACGTTTTAAGCGTTGGCGAACAAGTTTTTCGACTTCTGCCAATCGCTGATCAGCCAATTCCTTGCCTTCACCGCGGTCGTAATAAGACAGGCGCAGCACCGATGGTTCTGTCTCCAAAGAGCGAACGAGTTGGTCAATGCCGCGATCGAGCGCTGATGAAGGTTCTTCACTATCGGTCTTAAAGGCAGTGCCGGACAGATCGATCCGGACCACACGAGAAATTGCTGCGCCGAAATTCATGGTTGTCATTTTACCGGCGGTTACGCGCACGGTGCGCGGGTTTTCTGATGTCACGCGGTAACCCGTCGGCAAGGTCCGGTCGTCCAGC
Organism: Pseudomonadota bacterium; assembly: GCA_039178065.1. Taxonomy (GTDB): domain Bacteria; phylum Pseudomonadota; class Alphaproteobacteria; order Rhizobiales; family Rhizobiaceae; genus Ahrensia. The sequence goes on from JBCDFK010000137.1 coordinate 5,188, forward strand.
TTAAGAATAAAGTTTGAACCTGTGTCGACATCCGGCAGTTCGGCGCAGGGGATTGAGAAACGTCCATGTTCATCGGTCGTGATGAGTAGACCTTTGACGGTGGCCAAGCGCACGCCAGGCAAGCCGGGCTCGCCATCATCTGGGTAGCCATTACTGTTGAGATCATCAAACACGCGACCAACAATGGTTGAGCATGCGAACACTGGATCGATTTCTACCCGAACAATGGCGCGTGCAACATTTGTTAGCTGATTGCCCAAGCTGTCGAATGCGTAAGCAATATTGACAAGCTCGGTGTCAGATATTTGCTGACCAAAGCGGGCAGAAAGATTGATTTCCAACGATCCCGATCCCGGAATTGTGAGGTCGGTAAACGTCAGTATTCTTCCCTCAACTGTGGGTTCGCTTGGTGATCCAGCGATGGTAGCTGAGCCAGGTGCGTACAAAGTACCCTTAGGCAGCGTGTCAGAAACATTTACGCCAGTATACGGACCGGTGAGTGAATTGTTGATCGTGATCGTGTAATTGATCGTATCCCCAATACGCGCTGTTGCGGCACCTGCTGTCTTCGTAATCGTCAAGCCAGATGACGAAGGAGATAGAACCGGATCAAGGGGAATATGGTTGTAAACAACACCGGGATCACCCGCTCCAATTAGGAAATCCAAGTAATATGGCGAGGGTGATGCGATTGGCGCAGGAACATTTTCGGTATGTAAATTACAAACACCACCCGGAATTGCATCTTCAACACAAACTGTTGGATCAAGAATGCCTGGCTGCGGCGGAATCTGGCTCGACGGCAGTGGCAAGAAGCCGGTTGGTGTTGAAATTTCAATTGTGTATTGAGTGCTGCCAACGGGGCAAGCAGGCGCAGCGCCGACAACGATAT
>JBCDFK010000138.1:0-6079 GCA_039178065.1 Pseudomonadota bacterium
CCATTATCTAGGATCGCTGGCTTGTAAGAAGAAGAAACCGTTTGACCCTTCACGACAGGATCAGCTTCAACGATCTCTAAAGTAACTTGACCGGGCAGACTAATACCAATAGGGCGCTCTTCATGGCTTTCCACAGTGACCATCATGCCGTCCTGCAAAAATGATGCGCGATCGCCAACAAAATCTCTTTGCAATTCAAGTTGCTCATAGGTCTCAGAATCCATGAACACCAAGGCCCCATCTTGTTCATATAGAAACTGATAGTCCTTTTGCTCCAGACGGACTTTCTCGACTGTTTCATTGGCGCGAAACCGCTCATTGAGCTTCGTTCCATCGATCAAGTTTTTCAACTCAACTTGATTGAACGCGCCGCCCTTTCCTGGTTTCACAGCATTTGTTTTGACTGCAACCCAAAGGCTATTGTTGTGTTCAACAACATTGCCCGGCTTAATTTCATTGCCGTTAATCTTCATAGTGTCTCTCGCCGGTTGTTAGAAAAGCGAACGCAAACTGCTCAGCTGCCGTGGATAAAATAACGTTGCGCAGGATCGCGCTAGTTGGAGGGTTCAAGACCACAAAAGTAGCATTGATGCAAGAGATTTGGCTATTTCTTGCCGCTATCTGAGTCTATTGGCCCGAATGAGCGCTGCTTGTTGTGTTTCCGCAGACAGCCCTTCCCAAAAATCCTCTAGAACTGCATCGTTAAGTCCAGCACGTCGCGCTAATATCAACCAAGCTGCCGCTTCAACTGAATCGGGTTCAACGCCAATACCGCCCCAATAGAGCTTTGCGACCGCTATCTGCGCGGAAACATTCCCGCTTATTGCCGCCCCTTTGATCAGTCCAAAGCCGCTCTCGAGATCGCGCGATCCGCCCACGCCACTTAGCAACATATTTCCAAGTTCAAACTGAGCAGTGTCAAAATTCTGGCTCGCGGCCTTTTCCAACCAACGTCTTGCTTCTTTTACATCAGGAACCACATTGCCGTTGCCTGAGAGGTAGTATTGGCTGAGCGCATATTGGGCATCAGCAATGTCTTTTTCAGCAGCTGCTTTAAAATACTCAAACGCATTGACCTGACCAGATGAGCCAGGCTGTTGCGCCAATAGCAACTGGGCATAGTTGAACTGTGCTTGAGCATTTCCGCTGTCTGCTGCCGTTTTCATAAGAGCGGTAGCTTGTTCATACTCAGCTTCTCCCTTTGAAGAACGCTTAAGCAGTAGCAATGCAAACTGAAATTGAGCCTCAGGCACGCCCTGTTCAGCAGCCTTTTCGTACCAAAAGGCGGCGGTTTCAACATCGCGCGGAACGCCCAATCCGCGAGCGTATATCTCGGCCAACAGCGCCTGCGCCGCCGGATCACCATCTTCCGCGCGCGGCTTGGCAAGATTGCGCGCAGTCAAATACAGGCCGCGTTGGAACGCTCCATATGCTTCATCAACCGGATGCTCGCCAAAACGCGATGGAACAGGTTCCGCCGGTGTCGGAGCATCCTCTTTTTCATCAGCAGGCTCGATTAATGCCGGTGTATCTTTCTTGGCATCCGCATTTGAATGATTTTCGGCAATCCCCGAAACCGGCAATCCCATCACAAACAGAAGGGACAAAAAGAGTGATTTACCCAACACACCCCTCATGTTCATGCGGCCTCTTCTTCGAAAACAAACTTCTCCAATATGCCATTGGCCTCCGCGCATGCAGCCTTCGCATCAACATCATCACCCAAAATAGCATGCGATAGTGCCACAAAGTCCGCTCCGGTTTCGGCAGCTATTTCAAGCGTGGAAAGTGCGTTACCGCCCATAACAATGCATGGCACTTCAACAACCTTTGACCACCATTCGCCCAAAGCAACATTGCGTTTATGCGGTTCTAAATGCGTGTCTTGGCCAAATCGTCCGAACAAGACATAGTCTGGATCTTCTTCACCCATCGTCAATGCGGCATGCCGCGTTTCCGCGCCGCCCGAACCGACAATCCATTTATGGCCAAATTCCTTGAGCGCTGATCGCACTTCCGTATGCCCGCCGACTATATGAATGCCATCAACATCGCATCGCCCGGCAATGCGCGTGTCACCCGCGGCAACCACCGCTGCATCATGGCTTTGACCGATCTTAACCGCTTCACTCAAGAGAGCCTGATATTGATCTTCATCCATTCCGTATTGAGGTACAATCAACGATGCCACATCGCCTGCCTCAAGCGCAGTTGATAAACGTGCCAACAACGTTGCGGTCTCCACATTTTCAGGTGTGACCAGCACCAAACGGCATCGATTTTCATACGATTGCGTCAAATTCCCAGCTCCATAGGCACAAAACCAGCCTAAATTGATCATTTGCCGCTAAATGTCGTCATCAATACGGCAGAGACTGTTTTGCCTAATTGAAGCAAATTGGCAACCGAAATACGGGTTTGCCGCCATTTGCCGCAGCGCCATTTTTTGCTACAAGATTGACTCCTAGGTAAGGACATCCTTACTGTTGGCTATGAGCAAGCTCGACGCCTTTGAAGCTATTTCTGACCCAAATCGGCGCTATTTGTTGGAAGAGCTGCGCCGCGGCCCCAAAACTGTAAATGAATTGTCAAAAGGACTTCCGATCTCGCGGCCGGCAGTTTCTCAACATCTAAAAGTATTGTTGGATGCGAAACTGGTCTCTGCAGAACCAAAGGGCACAAGCCGAATTTACTCAATTGATGAATTCGGCTTTATGCATCTCAATATTTGGTTGGACCAGTTTTGGTCTGATGAAACCGCTTAGTGCTTGGTTTCGCCGCCAACCGACGTCTCTATTCTATCAATCTGTTCCTTTAGTCGGAGTTTTTCCCGCTTGAGCGTTGTCACACGCGATTGATCAGGCATCGGGCTGGCACTCACATCTGCAATCTTTTCCTCCAACAAGCTGTGTTTCTGCTTTAGTGAATCAAGATGACCTGCAATTGACATGAAAGTACCTCCTAGGTTGAGTCGAACAAATAAATGGTTGCAGAAAAAAGCCGAAATGTCGAACTTCACGTAGTAGCATTTTATCTCGGCCCGTTTTATGATATGAGCGCGCTTCACAACCGCAATCTAATGCAAACTTAAGTTGGAAAAACCATGTCAGAGCAGGATCAGGCAGAGCTTCGCTTGGCCCACGCAAGGCTCAAATTAGAGCATTCTGACTATGATTCGGCCATTGAGGCGATGCGTGCCCAGGGTTGCAACCCACTTCAGATCCAACGGATGAAAAAAAAGAAACTAGCTGTTAAGGATAAACTCACAAGAGTTGAAAATCAGCTTCTCCCCGACATTATCGCCTAAAATCACGGAAAAATTTCATGTCCGGCTCTCATGCTGAAAACAAAGTTGCAATTATTATGGGAAGCCAATCCGATTGGCCGACCATGGAACATGCAGCAAACATGCTCGATGACCTCGACATTGCCTATGAGGCTCGCATCGTGTCCGCCCATAGAACACCAGATCGCATGTATGAATTTGCCAAGACAGCAAAAGAAGAGGGCTTTGCGGTAATTATCGCTGGTGCTGGCGGAGCTGCTCATCTTCCAGGCATGACCGCATCGCTAACGCCATTGCCGGTGTTTGGAGTTCCCATTCAAAGCCAAGCGCTCTCGGGCAAAGACTCGCTTTTGTCTATTGTTCAGATGCCTGCGGGCATTCCCGTCGGCACCTTGGCTATCGGCAAAGCCGGCGCGATCAATGCAGCACTATTGGCAGCCGCAGTGCTGGCAATCTCCGACGATGAGCTTGCCAACAGGCTCGATGATTGGCGCTCGGCAAACGCTGCCCGCGTCGCTGAATATCCATCGAGCGAAGGATAACCATGTCCAATCCACTATCCGTAGGCGCTACGATCGGCATTATCGGTGGCGGGCAACTTGGCCGCATGCTTGCAATGGCCGCCGCAAAGCTCGGTTTTCATACAATCGTGCTTGAGCCGCAGGCCAATTGCCCCGCTTCGCAAGTCACAAATGCTCAAATAGTCGCCAAATACGACGATGAAACTGCCCTAGCCCAACTAGCTGAGCGCAGTGATGTAATCACATATGAATTTGAGAACATTGCCGTTGAAGCGCTTGAACAACTAACTTTGGTCACTTCTATTTACCCACCTGCAGATGCATTGCGTATCTCGCAAGACCGTTTGGTAGAAAAAACCTTTCTGAACGAATCTGGCCTTCAAACTGCGCCTTTTTTCGATGTTGCTGGCGCTGAGGACCTTGGAAAAGCACTTGAACAAAGTGATGGGCGCGGCATTCTTAAAACGCGGCGCTTTGGGTATGATGGCAAAGGGCAAATCAGATTTTCGGGGTCGAAAAATGACCCTACACTCAATCAAGCAATCGAGGATTTAAAGGGTGCACCAGCCATTCTCGAAGGCTTCATAGACTTCAAATGCGAAATATCGGTCATAGCAACGCGGGATCAATTCGGCACAGTTGAATGTTTTGAACCAGCGGAGAATGTGCACAAAAATGGAATATTGTTTTCATCAACCGTACCGTCATCAGTCGATGAAGGGACCAAGATCGCAGCGATCATTGCTGCGACCGACCTGATAACAGCGCTCGATTATGTCGGGACAATAGGTCTCGAGTTCTTTGTGATGCCAGATGGTGTGTTGATCGCCAACGAGTTTGCACCGCGCGTACACAATTCTGGTCACTGGACAGAAGCAGCCTGCGCCGTGTCTCAATTTGAGCAGCACATTCGCGCCGTTGCTGGCTGGCCTCTAACGGCACAACATCGCCATAGCGATTGCGAAATGGAAAATCTGCTGGGCGATGACATCAATAGACTAAGTTCATTGGCAACCGAGCCGAACACGATTTTGCACTCTTATGGCAAGGCAGAAGCTCGTGAAGGACGCAAAATGGGCCATTTCACCCGAATATTTGCGAAAAAGTCTCTTTAAATTCGCTCAATATTCTATCCCAGCCAGTTGACAATCAGCCAAAAACCCCTGTATCCACCAACAAATGAATTTGCGCGCCTTAAGGCGCGTTTTTATTTGACCCGTTTTCGGGCAACAAGAGCTAAGAAAATGAAGATCAAAAATTCGCTGAAAGCGCTGAAAGCACGTGACCGCAACAACCGTTTGGTTCGTCGTAAAGGTCGGGTTTACGTCATCAACAAACAAAACCCGCGCTTTAAAGCACGCCAGGGTTAATAGACATATTTGCCGTGTTTTTTGAGCACGGATAAGCTGATCACAAGTTTTTGCATTTGACGAAGCGCGTTTGAGCAATAGATTGCTCCTATGCGCTTTTTCTTTTTGACACTCCTATTGACCTTCTGCGGCACCGTATCGCTGGTACCGACAAGCACACTCGCTCAAGAGCTTGAACTGGAAGAGCCCGTTCTACCAGACACCGAACAGCCTGATCCAGAAGCAATTCAACCCAAAATGGACGATGTACCGCTGGCAAGTGAAGATCAGCGCTCCGACTCCGAAAAACGCCTAGGCGAGCTGTTTGCGTCGCTTAAAAAGACACGCAACAACCGCGCGGCCAAACGTATTGCCGACGAGATTTGGGGTGAATGGTTCCGCTCTGGCAGCGCCAGTATCGATCTGATGATGAAATGGTCTAACGACGCCGTGGCAAAGAAACAATTCAACGTCGCATTGGACTTTTTGGACCAAATTGTGACACTGCGTCCCGAATATGCGGAGGGATGGAACCGCCGCGCCACGCTCCACTACAATATGTCCAACTTCAACAAGTCGATGGTGGATATTCAAAAAGTGTTGGCACTGGAACCAAGGCATTTCGGCGCGCTTTCTGGCATGGCCGCAATTCTCGAACGCAATGGCAAAAAACAAGCCGCATTGAATGCGTGGCGCCGCGCTTTGGATATTTATCCCGCCATGCAATCGGGCCAAGCCGCGATCATTCGGCTCGCAGATGAGCTCGAAGGTGATCCGGCATAGCTCCAAATTATTATAAGAACAAAACCCTCTAACGCCGGATTGTCGATGAATATTGTTTACGCGGTTGCCTTGTTCACCATTGCACTACTCTTTGTGCTAGCCGGTATTTCGCGCATTGGTGCTTGGCAAATCGAACGCTC
>JBCDFK010000139.1:0-6078 GCA_039178065.1 Pseudomonadota bacterium
CAGGTGCTGCATTGATAGAAATATCTTCGCTACCAATGCTTTTGCCAGCAAGCGGATGCGCACGATCTACAACTATTTTGGTTTTAAGGTTTGCTTTAGCCATGCACCCGGCCTCCCTCTTCGTCAACAAAGACCGGCTTGCAAATTTCAACCTCAATTGTCGTGTCCGGCATCGGTACAAAAAGCGTTTCGCCGATGCGATCAGATCCACCTTCAATCAGCGCCAAAGCAATTGGTGCACCCAGATTTTCTGACCAATAAGACGAAGACACCCAGCCAATCATTTTTGGCGGCACTGTCGCATCGCGTTCAGCAACAATTTGCGCACCCTCTTCGAGCACCATCTTTCCATCTTTGGATTTCAGTCCAACAAGCTGGCGTCGGCCCGATGCCACAAGATCCGGGCGCTTCAAGCCGCGAATACCCACAAAGTCTTCTTTCTTTTTGCCGACAGCCCAACCAACGCCCGCATCGTAGGGCGTTACGGTGCCATCCGTATCCTGGCCCACAATGATGAAGCCTTTTTCGGCTCGCAATACATGCATAGTTTCAGTTCCATAGGCGCAGCCACCTGCCGCTTCTACACGCTCATAGAGTGCATCCCACACCATCCGGCCGTGGTCTGCGGGTACATTGATTTCGTATCCCGCTTCACCCGTGAATGACATCCGCATAAGCCGTGTCGGCACACCACAAATTTTGCCTGTAGCCATGCTCATATGAGGCAATGCCTCATTGGACAAATCGATACCTTCGACAAAGGGCTCAACAATCTCGCGCGCCTTCGGGCCTTGAACTGCAATCACTGCCCATTGCTCCGACGTCGATGTCAACCAAACATCCAAATCTGGAAATTCTGTTTGCAGATAGTCTTCCATATGGTTGAGAACCCGCGGCGCACCGCCGGTCGTCGTCGTCACATGGAACTTGTCTTCCGCAATTCGCCCGACCACACCATCATCATAAATGAACCCATCTTCACGGCACATAATGCCGTAGCGCAGTTTACCAACGCCCAATTTCATGAATGGATTGGTGTATATGAGGTGCAAGAATTTCGCGGCATCGGGCCCAACAACTTCAATCTTACCAAGCGTTGAACCGTCAAACATACCAACCAGATCTCGAACGGTCTTACATTCGCGATTGACCGCCGCATGCATATCTTCGCCTGCACGCGGATAATACCAGGCACGCTTCCAATTGCCGACATCTTCAAACACTGCGCCGAGAGCAACTTCACTCTCATGCATCGGCGTTGTTCGCGTTGGATCAAACAATGCGCCACGTGAATGATTGACAATAGTACCGAACGTCACGGGTGTGTATGGCGCTCTGAACGTTGTTAGCCCAACTTCTGGAATCTCTTTGCCCAACGTCTCAGCTGCAATCGCTAGACCATGCATGTTAGACAACTTGCCCTGGTCGGTTGCCATACCGTTGGTCGTAAAACGTTTCACATGTTCAATTGAATGAAAGCCCTCTTGCACTGCCAAGCGAATATCCTTGGCGGTGACATCATTTTGATAGTCAACGAAAGCTTTAACGACTTTGCCCGCTTCCGCGCCAGGCGCAGCACCAATCATGTTACCGTCCCATGCAGCGCCACCTTCAACCTTGATTTTAACCGAATTTCTTCTGGGTTTCGGCTTTGTTGCTTTAGCGGCTGCCTCTCCTGCATTGAGTGCTTCATCGACAATAGCAGTCAGATCATCAGTACCATTGCAAGCGCCGACGCTCACACAGTCCTGCACATAAGTGCCCGGCAAAAAGCGGTTGTTCGCTGCATCAAATTTCACCTTGCCGCGCGACTGCGAGAACATATGCACCGATGGTGTCCAACCCGCACTCATAATCATTGCATCAACAGGAATTACCTGTTCGGAGCCACCGCCGATTTTGGCAACAGACATCGATGAAACGCGCTGCTTGCCCCCAGCCGCCGTGACCGCTTGGCCAGACAATACGCGGATACCTAGCGCCTCTGCTTGGGCAACCAATTGCGAATCGGGTGCTTCGCGCACATCAACAATCGCGGGCACTTCCACGCCAGCATTCTTAAGATCAATAGCCGCCGCATAAGCGCTATCATTGGCCGTATAAACGCCTATCGTCCTACCAACAGCAACGCCATAATGGTTGAGATAAGTCCGCGCTGCCCCGGCAAGCAAAATACCCGGGCGGTCATTATTGGCAAACACCATCTGGCGCTCAATCGCACCCGTCGCGATGATCACCTTTCCAGCCCGAACTTGCCATAGGCGTTCACGCGGCATATCGGCTGCAGGCGCGGAAACATGCTCGGTAACCCGTTCAACCAGCCCAACGAAATTTTGCGCATAATAGCCAAATGCAGTGGTGCGATTGAGGACACGCACATTATCCATGGCTGCTAGTTTTGCTGCGGCCTGTTGCGCCCATTCAAAGCCGTTCGTACCATCAATTTTAGGATCAACATCAAAGTGGAACGCACCACCAAAATAGGCCTGTTCATCGCAAATGATAATGTTTGCGCCTGATTGTGCCGCTGCTAAAGCAGCCGACAAACCAGCAACGCCGCCACCGATAATAAGCACATCGCAATGCGCAAACTGTGATGAGTAATGGTCTGGATCCTCATGCTCAGGCGCGTTGCCAAGGCCCGCGGCACTGCGAATGAAAGGTTCATATAATTTGTCCCACGCTTTGCGTGGCCACATAAATGTCTTGTAGTAAAAACCTGCCGACAAAAATGGCGATGCAACATCATTTATTTCGCCAATGTCGAATTTCAATGATGGCCAACGGTTTTGGCTTGTCGCCTGCAAACCATCAAACACTTCCTGCGTCGTCGCACGAATATTGGGCGTATGACGCGCCACATTGCGCTTTATCCCAAGCAACGCATTGGGCTCTTCAGGTCCCGCTGTCACGATACCCCGCGGACGGTGGTATTTAAACGATCGACCGACAAGATGAATATCGTTGGCAATCAATGCCGAAGCAACCGTGTCGCCCTCAAGCGCACCCAGTATTTTACCATCAAACTCAAAGCGCGTTTGGTTTGCAGGCGTTAAGCGCCCCTTGCCGGCGATGCGGTTCGGTTGTGGTTGTGAAGCAAAGCTCATGATGCGGCCTGCGTCTTTTTGGGTGCAGCAGCAGCGATTTTTGGCTTGGGTTCACCAACCTTATATGTCTTCAAAAACTTGTCAGAAACCGTGTCGCGTGCTGCGTTGAAAAACCGACCGCATCCATGCACATGCCGCCAACGCTCAAACGCAACACCTTTTGTGTTTTCACGATAGAAAAAGTATGACGCAAATTCTTCATCCGTCATATCCGCCATATTCGCTGGTCGCACAAGATGAGCTTCACCCGCATGGGCAAATTCCAGTTCAGGGCGTTCTTCATCACAATATGGACAATGTATCAACAACATGGCTCGGCTCTATTCCTAGGCCCAACAAATAGGGCTAAATTCCTTGTATTTCCTGACATGTCCCACGAAAATCCGTGCGGGCCCATGCGACTATTTTACGTTCAAGTGCGACATCTCTCAATTCGCGCCGCTATAATTCTCCCGGTGAAAGATAGGATCCGCGAGGCTGTTCGCATAGCCGTTTGCCAATCTCATAGAAGTCAGAAAATAGTTCGAGGCGCAATTTATTGTTGCCGCCTTCATCAGCAATCAAATCATTGACGCCTATATTGCCTAAAAAGGCTTCAAATGGGTCGGGCGAAACAGTCACCGAACGAAGTTTTGGCGTTACATTGTCTGCTTCCAAACCATCCTCAACCAAAAACATGACGAGTGGCCTTCCAGCGGCATATATGCATGACAACAAGCCCTCATCGACCGTAAAAGGCCAACCCTGCTCATTGCCAACGCGACTGATTTTTTGAAAACGCGCATCATCGGCCTTTGGCAAATAGAACAATCCTTTTTCCTGCGCTTGAACGACCGCAACTGGTTGCAAAAACAGCAAGGCAAAGAACCCAAATATCACGCGATGATGCAGTTTCCTCAAATTTCAGCCTTCCAAACCATTGCCCAGTTCTTTCAATATCAACTGTGCCACTATTTCCGGTAATTCCAATTGTGGCAAATGACCTGCACCGGCAATCGCCGCAAAACTAGAACTAGGAATGTTTTCGGCGAGTGTCCGTCCTCGATCAATCGGAATCCACGGATCATCCTCGCCCCATAATATAGACACAGGGCAGCGTATTGCACCCAACAATCCATATATTTCATCAGTGTATTTGTCGTCCGCCTGAGCAAACTGGTTGTAAAAACTCTTCTGCCCCTCATCACTCAGCCAGGGCGCGACAAGCGATTCTATATCATCATCAGCCAAATCATTAATCAGTGCGCCCTCAATGTAAGCGCGAACAATCGCCCTATGGATGTGCGGAGGCAACCCCGAAAACGCCTCGATATGCCGGCCTACATGATCAAAAAATGTCGACCCCCACGGCGACAGCGCTACTACGTTCATCAAAACGAGTTTTGAGTAATCAACCTTATGCAGCAGATGAGTGCGCAAGCTAACAGCGCCGCCAAAATCATGTGCGACAACCGCCGGTTTTTCGAGTGCCCAGTACTCAAGCATCTCGGCAAACACCACCCCTTGAACATCCAGCGATGTCGCTTGCTGATCGTTCATCTCCGAGCGGCCATAGCCAGGCATATCGAACCAATGAACCGTGAAATAGCGACTAAAAATTGGGATCAGTCTGTGCCATGCAAAGGATGACCATGGCCAACCATGTGCCAAGACAAGATCAGGTCCATCGCCGGCTCTACCGAAGACGACTGATCCAGCGGAAGTCCGGCACTTGTTACTGACTTCCCAATTCATATTCGTCGATCTCGCGCACCACTACAGCCACAAGCCGCATCATAACTAGCCAAGATAGAAGCGAAGATGCTGCACAAACACATTCTCAAATCTCAACCTTTCGCGCGGCAGTTGCCGCATCGCCGGTGTTGGGCACACCTTTGGGCTCGATCAGCAAGATCTTGGCTTCGCCATGTGCAATTGGGCGATGCATGACACCTCTAGGCACCACATAAAGCTCGCCGGGCTTTAGGTCTACATCGCCATCTTCGGTTTCAATTGTGATATCACCGTCAAGCACCAGAAAAAAATCATCGGTATCATCGTGCTTATGCATCGGAAATTCGCCATCAACCTTCACGACCATAACGTCGTTGTCATTGTAGCTGGCGACAATTTTGGGCGACCAATGTTCGGAGAACAAGCTCAGCTTTTGCGCAAGATTTATCCCAACTGGTTTTGACATGTTTGGTTCCTAATGTGCCACCGCAGCTGCCGCAGCCTCGTCAATCAAGCGGCCCGTTGTGAAGCGCTCAAGTGTATAGCCCTCATTGATTTTGTGAGGCTTATCTCGGGCAATTGTGTGCGCAAAAACATGACCAGAGCCAGGCGTTGCCTTAAAGCCTCCAGTGCCCCAGCCGCAATTGACATAGAGTCCATCAACAGGTGTCTTGGCGATAATCGGCGACCGATCGGGCGTCACATCCACAATTCCGCCCCATGAACGCAACATCTTCATGCGCGTAAATATCGGGAACATCTCGCAAATTGCATCTAATGTGTGTTGAATGATGTGCAGACCGCCGGTCTGCGAATAGGAAATATATTGGTCTGTTCCCGCGCCAATCACCAATTCGCCTTTGTCGGACTGCGAAATATAGGCATGCACTGAGTTGGACATTACCACGCAAGGGAAACATGGTTTGACCGGTTCAGATACCAATGCTTGCAGAGGAAAGCTTTCTAGCGGCATACGCACATCAGCCATTTCCATAATGTTGGATGTATTGCCCGCGGCCACAACGCCAACTTTTTTTGCACTAATGAACCCGCGCGATGTTTCAACGCCGGCCACTTCACCATTGCTGCCGCGGCGAATGCCTTTGACTTCGCAATTCTGGATGACATGCACGCCGCGCGCAGATGCTGCACGCGCATAACTCGACTAGAGCTGAAAGCGCGTCTTCCTCGCTGAGCTCTCTCGGGAGCGTGTTCAAACGAAATCGTCGCAACCGGTTAACAAGAGTGTTTGAATGCG
>JBCDFK010000140.1:0-6068 GCA_039178065.1 Pseudomonadota bacterium
CCAAAATCTCGACTTCAGATGGATTTCTACGCACCAATTCGCAGGTATCATGGGCTAGCCACGACGCTTCATCTTCACCTAAATAGGTTGAAAATGCCTTTTGTCCCCAAGGCACCTGTGTTGGCGCTACAATTGGCGAAAACGCTGAGACCGACTTAAATCGACCTGGATTTTTTAGGTGCAATGTAATTGCGCCATGCCCACCCATTGAATGACCAGTAACGCCTTGGCGACCCATATCAGCAGAGGAAAACCGCTCAGCAATCAGAGCCGGCAGTTCATCAATGATGTAGCTTTCCATCTGGAAATGTTCTGCCCAAGGGGATTGGGTTGCATTGATATAAAAGCCAGCGCCTTGCCCCAAATCATAGGCATCATCATTGGCAACGTTGTCGCCACGCGGCGACGTATCCGGCGCAACCACCATTATGCCATGTTCAGCAGCGAGGCGTAAAATGCCGCCCTTTTCCATCACATTGGACCAATTGCAGGTCAGGCCCGATAGATACCAAAGCACTGATACCGCGCCATTTTTTGCCTGCGAAGGCGTATAAACGGCAAAACGCATGGTGCAATTGCAGGCATAACTTTCATGATCATGAACCGAAAGCGTACCGCCAAAAGCAGTCGTCGTTTGGATTTCTTGCATCAATAAAGAACCACCGAGCGAATGCTCTCGCCTGCATGCATCAAGTCAAATCCCTTGTTGATGTCATCAAGCGGCATGGTGTGCGTTATCAAACTGTCAATATCGATGCGCCCTTCCATATACATGTCGACAATCTTCGGCACGTCGGTGCGTCCGCGCGCACCACCAAAGGCAGAGCCTCGCCAAGAACGGCCTGTCACCAATTGGAATGGTCGGGTTGATATCTCAGCACCCGCGGGTGCAACACCGATTATAACGCTCGTACCCCAACCTTTGTGGCAGCATTCCAACGCAGTACGCATAACGTCAGTATTGCCAATACACTCAAATGAATAGTCTGCGCCGCCGCCGGTGAGCTCCACTAAATGACCGGTTAAATCGCCTTTAACATCTTTCGGGTTCACGAAATCGGTCATGCCGAACTGCCGGGCGAAAGCTTCCTTGGCGGGGTTCATATCCACACCCACAATTTGGCGCGCGCCAATCATTTTCAAACCTTGGATCACATTCAATCCAATGCCGCCAAGACCAAATACAACAGCGGTTGAATTCGGCTCCACCTTGGCTGTGAACATCACCGCACCAATCCCGGTTGTAACGCCACAACCGATATAGCAAATCTTGTCGAAGGGCGCGTCTTTACGAACTTTCGCGAGCGAAATTTCCGGCAAGACCGAATAGTTCGAAAACGTCGAGCACCCCATATAGTGCAGCAGTTTTTCGCCCTTATACGAGAAGCGGCTAGTACCATCAGGCATCACACCTTGGCCCTGAGTGGTGCGAATTTTTTGGCAGAGATTGGTTTTGGGGTTGAGGCAATATTCGCACTCGCGACACTCAGGTGTGTAAAGTGGGATTACATGATCACCGACTTCCAGTTCCTGCACACCTGGCCCAACTTCAACCACAACACCTGCGCCTTCATGGCCAAGTATGGCCGGAAATGCACCCTCGGGGTCCGCGCCAGAAAGGGTAAATTCGTCTGTGTGACAAATGCCAGTCGCTTTCATCTCCACGAGTACTTCACCGGCCTTCGGTCCATCGAGATCGACCTCAACTACCTCCAATGGTTTGCCAGCTTCAAAAGCCACTGCTGCACGCGTTTTCATAATACCCTCCCGAATTGTTTCGGTTGAGGTTAGGCGGAATTATTCAAATGATGCAAGGGCGTAAGAGTGGAAAAATCATCACGCCTTGGACTGCCAACGCATACAATCTGAACCGGTGAGCATCGGCATAGAAATTCCCACCAGCTAGCGAAATAAAAACGCGGGCCAAATGACCCGCGTTTTGTTTGTCTAAGCTTGATAGTGTCAGAGTGCCAACTGATAGCTTTCCGGCACATATCGAAAACCACTATCTACTGCTTCAACATAGCCAACTGCCGGGAACGGCATGTGGTAGCCGATAAATGGAATCTTATCCGCTGCAAGCATGCCAAGCACTCTTTTGCGTGTGGCAGCAGCGGCTGCTTTGTCACCATCAAAACGTACTTCCCAATCCGGATATGCAAGCGACCAGACATAGTGGTTCGCAAAATCGGCCGCTAGTAGAAGTTGTTGCCCGCCGCTCTCAACCATATAAGTCATATGGCCAGGCGTGTGGCCAAAAGCGGTGATTGCTGTGATGCCAGAAGCTGGAGAGCCGCCATCCTCCAGGAATGTCATTTTATCAGCCAATGGCGTTACCAGGCCGGCAACCATATCGCCAACGCGGTTGCCCGCATCCATATTCGACCAGAAATTATATTCAGCCGAGCCGGTGAAGTATTTCGCATTGGGGAATGTCGGATTACCAACATTCATGAGCCCACCAATGTGGTCGGGGTGCATATGAGTGATCACAACAACTGTCACATCTTCTGGCGCATATCCTGCGCTTGCCATTGCCGCAACAACATTAGGCGCGTTGTCACCGCCAGGAAGGCCAGTGTCGAACAAGACAACATCCGCGCCGGTATTGACAATTGTTGGCGTAAAATATGTTACGTATTTTTCAGTTGAAATGAAGTTCGCTGTCGATGCCGCAGCAAAATCTTCCGGCGAAGCATTCATCGCAAATGTTTTTTGCGGCTCTTCGCTTGGGTTCGCCCCTGCCAGCAATGTGGTCACAACAAAGTCACCTACTTTGAAATGTGCAAAAGGTGCGTTTGTTTTACCTGCAGAATGACCCGCTGCAGATGTGCGCCCAACCGAAAGCAACACACCTGAGCCGGCAACGAGTGGTAAAGCAGCAGCGCCAAGCAAAGCCGAGCGGCGAGAAAGATTAATTGGGTTTGTCATAAACAGTCTCCATAATTGTGGGGCTAATAGATAAACTATGGCCTAAAAAACCATTTTCCAGCAAAAAATCAGAAAAAATCGATTTTGTGACGCAACGTAATTGCTGAGCGTTTTACATTGGAAAAGAGTCGCAATTATGAGCGCCAAATCTCGCCATGGATTAGGCGAGACAATCTTTGCTGTGCGCCTGTCTCCCTGGCTTGAACGGGAGGATCTCAGGTAAAGGCGTCGGGCATTGAATCCTTCTTGTTACGAACAAACGCATCGAGCGCTTCACGCTTGCCTTCATCCATTGCAGGCGCCTCATGAGTTTCAATCCAACGTTGAGCGGTTGCACGAGCGCGGTCCGGCGCAAGCAGACTGCCCTCGGACTCCCACTGCTCAAAGGAATTATTGTCAGCAATGGTAGACGCATAAAACGCAGTTTTATAATTGTTTTGCGTATGCTCGGTACCAAGGTAATGGGTTTGTTTTTTCTCTATGATTTCACGAATGGCATCCATCGCCTGCCCGTTCTCATCAACGGCTACGCCCTCCGACATCTTCTGCTGCGCAGCGAGTTGATCGCAATCCATAACAAATTTCTCAAACGAGCTTACCAATCCACCCTCGAGCCAGCCAGCTGCGTGTAGGGAGAAATTAACACCGCCAAGCAATGTGGCGTTCAACGTGTTTGCACTATCATAAGCAGCTTGAGCATCTGGCATTTTTGAACCGGTCAACGAGCCACCCGAACGGAACGGCAAACCGAATTTACGCGCAAATTGCGCTGCTCCGAAAAGCACCTGACTTGGCTCAGGTGTTCCAAATGCCGGCGCGCCTGTTTGCATGGAAATTGATGTCGCAAATGTACCGAATATCACCGGAGCGCCAGGACGGCACAATTGGCTAAAAGCAATCGCTGCCTGCGCTTCAGCCAGCACTTGCGTAAGCGTGCCTGCCACGGTGACGGGCGACATGGCGCCGCCAACAATAAATGGAGAAATGATGCAGGCCTGATTGGCGCGTGCATAGACCTTCAAGGCGCCCAGCATCGTATCATCCATGACCAACGGCGAATTGATATTGATGAGCGAGGTAACAACGCAATTATTGTCGACAAAATCATCGCCAAACAAAATCTTGGACATGGCAACCGTGTCTTCAGCACGCTCCGGCGCAGTTACCGAACCCATATATGGCTTGTCAGATAGCGTCATATGGGCATGCACCATATCAAGATGACGCTTGTTGACCGGAATATCGGAAGGCTCGCAAACGGTGCCACCACTATGGTGCATGGCGGGCGCCATATAGGCCATTCTCACGAAGTTTCGAAAGTCTTCAATTGTGCCATATCTGCGAACGCCATCCAGCGCGCGTACAAAGGGGGGGCCATATACGGGGGCGAACACGGTATTCTTGCCACCTATTTCTACATTTCGTTCGGAGTTGCGCGCATGCTGAGTGAATTGTGATGGCGCGGTTTTCATCAATTCCCGGCATAGGCCTTTAGGAAAATGTACGCGCTCGCCCTTAACATCGGCACCCGCCTCTTTCCACATAGAGAGTGCTTCTGCGTCATCACGAAACTCAACGCCAATCTCTTCAAGCACAATATCCGCATTGCCTTCGATGATTTCCATCGCTTCGGCATCAAGAATATCAAAAGTTGCAATTTTGCGACGAATATTCGGCAAATGAACAACACTTGAACCTGACCGCGCAGCACGGCGGGCGGCAGCGCCACCTCGTCCCCTGCCCGCTGAACGCGCACGTGCGCGCGCTGGCGCATGAATCTCAGTACCCGTTTCTAGCGTGATTTCAGGTGTTTCTTCGCCACCGTCGTTTTCGTCAATCATTCCAACTCCCAGACGCGTGAACTGCGCCACTCAATATTGCTTGCGAACACTATTTGCCGCGATGACGAAATTTACAATTCAATTCGCGCCGTAGGTTGGCTCCCTGACGACAGATCAATGACGCAGAAAAACCAGTTGCGAAAGCGCCATGTCGCTTTTTTCATCGGTTAAGTCGCGAAAAAAACGGAGAAAATCGATTTACGTGCTTAACCATTTAGATATAAGAACGGTAGAAAATGCCGCCTTTAGTTCGGAGATTAAGCTATGGCCGATGAAGACGATATCATACTCGCTGAATTATCAGACGATGAGCTCGTGCAGCAAATGCATGATGATTTGTATGATGGCTTAAAGGAAGAGATTACTGAAGGCACAAACATTCTGCTAGAGCGCGGCTGGATGCCCTACGACGTGCTAACCAAGGCTCTGGTAGAAGGCATGCGGATTGTTGGCGAAGACTTTCGCGACGGCATTCTGTTTGTTCCCGAAGTTTTGTTATCGGCGAACGCTATGAAATCAGGTATGGCCATCTTAAGGCCTCTTCTGGCCGAAACTGGCGCGCCCAAGCTTGGTAAAATGGTGATCGGTACCGTTAAAGGCGACATCCACGACATTGGCAAAAACCTCGTTGGCATGATGATGGAAGGTGCAGGTTTTGACGTCGTGGATTTGGGTATCAACAACCCAGTTGAGAACTACATTGAAGCCATTGAGAAAGAACAACCCGATATTCTGGGTATGTCCGCACTTCTGACAACAACAATGCCTTACATGAAGGTCGTTATCGACACGCTGAAAGAAAAAGGCATGCGCGACGACTATGTTGTTCTTGTTGGCGGCGCACCGCTCAATGATGAATTCGGCAAAGCGATTGGTGCCGATGCATATTGCCGTGATGCCGCCGTCGCTGTGGAGACGGCTAAAGAGTTCATGAAGCGTAAGCACAACCAAGCTGCTACGGCTTAGAGCGCCCACCAAAACGGTCGATTTAAACACATTTTTGATTGGAGGCGGCTTGGTAACGCATGCATGCCGAGAACCCCAATTAATGGCTATTTTGGCAGTTTAAGATAGGCCGAAATCTTGTACTCTTGCGGGCCACCAGCTCCTTCAACGGCTGGAATAGTGAACTCTCTCACTAAATCAAAGTTTGCGTTTCTTTGCTGTCTTTCGGCACATTGTGGTCGAAAACAAAGCACCATGTGGCCACTGCTTTCTAAGTCCGCGGCATTTATCCACCGACGGCTTTCAAAAGCTGCCCCACTAATACTATAAGGCCTTGATTCAACATAAAAA
>JBCDFK010000141.1:0-5998 GCA_039178065.1 Pseudomonadota bacterium
GGCTGGGAGCACTTTGTCGGTGGAGGCATGGCTACATTCGATTGCAATACTGATGGGTTTCCAGATGCACTTTTGTCTGGAGGTGCGGAAGCATCCAAACTCATAATCAACACGACAGCCAATCGCGGCGAAGCGATCTCGTTCAAAGTGTCAGAGAATTCTGGAGCAGAATTTACCGGAACAACAGGGTCCTATCCGCTCGATGTCGACAGCGATGGAACAATCGATCTCATCATCATGCGCGTTGGTGAGAACAAACTACTCCGGGGCCTCGGCAATTGTCTTTTTGAAGAAGCCAACGAAAAATGGGGGTTCGACGGGCGTGATAGCTGGACAACGGCGTTCTCTGCCGTCTGGGAAAATGACGCCAAATGGCCAACCTTGGCCATGGGAAACTATGTTGATCGGCACGACCCCGAAGGGCCATTTGGAACCTGTGATGCAAATGCGCTCTATCACCCGCAAGCCAATGGTTACACGCAACCCACAATTTTGGAACCCGGATATTGCGCTCTCTCAATATTGTTTTCAGATTGGCAGCGGACCGGCTCACCCGATTTGCGGATTTCGAATGACCGACATTACTACGTCCATGAAGGCCAAGAGCAGATGTTCAGCCTCACGGAAAGTCGTTTTTTGGGTCCCGATGACGGTTGGGAAAAGGTCAAACTCTGGGGCATGGGCATCGCCAGTCAAGACATCAATGCGGATGGAAAACCTGACGTGATGCTCACTTCCATGGGTGATCAACTGCTGCAATTCTATGAGCGCGATGGCAAATTCACCGATGCGCCCTTCGCGCTCGGCACCTATTCCCATCGACCCTACACCGGTGGTGACGGACGTCCGTCGACGGGCTGGCACGCCGAATTCGGCGATGTGAACAATGACGGATTGCCAGATTTGTTTATTGCCAAAGGCAATGTTGATCAGATGCCCGGCATGGCAATGAAGGATCCGAACAATCTACTTATCCAACAATCTGATGGCACTTTTGTCGAAGTGGGTTTGGAAGCAGGATTGGCCGATCCAGAGCGCTCCCGCGGCGCTGCACTGATCGATTTCAATCTGGACGGGCGACTAGATATTGCCGTTATGAACAGAAGAGCACCCTTTGAAATCTACGAAAACAGGACTGAGAGTACCGGCAATTTTATCTCGATAAAGTTGGCTCAAATTGGCACTAATCCAGATGCGGTTGGTGCTTGGGTGGAAATGCGGACAGCGGACAAAAAAACAGCACTTGCACAAGAAGTAACGGTTGGGGGTGGACATGCCAGCGGCGAAAACGGCCCGCTCCATTTTGGCCTAGCGGAGCAAGAACAAGCTGAAATTCGGGTTATTTGGCCAAATGGTGCTATCTCAAACTGGTCTCTCGCTAGCGCAAATCAATTGATTGAAATATCGCCGGCTGACAATGGTGATCTAAAAATTGAAGAAGCAGTAAACTTCTAAAATATCAGTGATCAATCGGAAGGCCGCTTGGCACGGTTTTAGGAATACCCAACCGCCCTTCCGCACCAGCTTCATCGGTCAACGCGTCCAAAAATGCCATTATCGCATCAACTCCTTCAGAGCTAAGGTCGACCATCGTCTGCCGCGCAGCCAATGCAATAGCTGAAGCTTCACCAGCATCATTCAATGCTGCCCAATCATCCTTGGGCGCGTCAAATTTAGAAAAAAGCGCTTGTGTAGGCTCATAGTTTTCGAGCGCACTGCTCGGCGCTAAATGCTGCTCCACAAAGGTTCGGAGATCCTGATATGCACCACTATGGCCATAAGGAGCGGTGAGTGTAACATTACGCAATGACGGCGTCCGAAAGGCGTACGCATCTTCAACATTGCCTGTCACCCGCATCCGACCGGTATCTTGAGAATGGGTTTCAAATCGAGCTGCTTTGCCCGGCCCAATTTGTGGCACGCCCATGGCGTGAAACTGATGGTCAGTCTGAAAAACGCCGCTATGACAAGCGCTGCAACCCGCTTCGCCATAAAACAATTCCATTCCTGCGAGGGCTTGATCACTTAGTATATCATTGCCTTTCAAATGCAGATCAAACGGGCTGTTATCACTGCGCCATTCAAATGCGATGAAGGCCGCAAGTGCATCAGAAATGTCTGTGAAGTCTATAGGTTTCCCGCCGGCGATTTCGGCATCAAATGCGTTGAAGCCTTGTTGATATTCTTCAAGGCCAGCGACGCGTTTGGAAATGATGTCCCATGCACCTCCCTCTCCTGTTATTACGCCACGGCGTACCGCCTTCGCTACATCATTCTCGCTATAATGACCTGCCATTTCGTCGGCCGACAACACAGGAAACATCGACTGCGCTGACAACACACCTGAAAAGCCCATCAGCATATCGTTATCAAGTGGCGTTCGAATGCCTGACTTTCTTGTTTCATCAGCCTCCAGCCGTCCATCATGGAACAGAGTTTTGAACTCATGTGCACCTAGATTGAACAAGGCTGGTGCATTTCGGGGTATCCGCTGCTCGGGCAAATTTTCTTCGTCGCCAAATCTAGCCGGACCAAGACCAATGCCTCCTTCGCCAATTGACAGCGACACACCGTCAGCGGTTCCAAACTTTGGATGATGGCACGTCCCGCAGGATATGTTTTTGTTGCCCGACAAGATGGGGTCCCAAAACAATAAGCGGCCTAACTCCACCTCGCGCATATCAACAGCAACGAATGCATCATCAGTCACAGGAGATGGCAAAGGATCACTGGCTGCTAAGCCAGCATTCATTAGGGACACCACAATTGTGCCAAGGCAGGTTGAGACGTTTTTCATGCTCTTACATATTCACAAAATAAAGAAGACACACAAGCCAATTTGCCGGAAAAACATGTCAGTAATTTAGCCGCCTTACCCAAAATTATCGCGGCCGAATACCATTCAAAATAATTGATAGTACCGCGTGCGCCGCTTGCTCATGAAATCCCTGTTTTTTGCTTTGGTCGCCTAGTATCGCGACAATCTGAGTGTCAAAATCAGCATAATGTTGCGTTGTAGCCCAAATCATAAAAATCAAATGATAGGGGTCAATCGGAGCCAACTTACCTTGATCGATCCAATCACGAATAACAGCTGCTTTTTCATCGACCAACGTTTTTAGCCGCGTTTGCAAGAATTCGAGCATCAATGGCGCACCGCGCTGCACCTCATTGGCAAACAACCGTGATGCTTCGGGTTGTTCAGCGGACATGCGCAATTTGAAACTTATATAGCGGCGTAGCTCTTCTATTGGATCACCATCCGCTGCGATCGCCTCAAACGGATCAAGCCATCCCTCAACAGTTTGCTCGAGCGCCGTATGATAAATCTCTTCCTTTGATGGAAAATAATACAGCACATTGGTTTTCGACATGCCTGCGCGTTCAGCAATTCGGTCCAAGGTGGCACCCCGATAGCCGTCCGTCGAAAACACATTGAGCGCTGCAGCGAGAATCAGGCTGCGGTTCTCCACTTGAATTCGGCTTTGTTTTTTATTTGCTGCCTGTGACAAAGTAATTGGGTACTCCACGAATTGATGGTCGAATCCTGCTTGACCAATTGTTACAGCTCTCATAGCCTTCAAATTTGACCAACTAGTCAAGTTTTTTATTTTGTATCAGTTAGCGAGGCAAGTCATGGCTGCACCAGGCGAGAACCTGAGGATCGATGGAAACAGGCTGTGGGACTCAATTCACGCGATGGCCGAAATCGGACCAGGTATTGCTGGCGGCTCGAATCGACAAACCGTGACTGACGAAGATTCCGAAGGACGAAAACTGTTTCAAAAATGGTGCGAGGATGCCGGTCTAAAGATGGGCGTCGACCAAATGGGCACCATGTTTATGCGCCGCGAAGGCACAGATCCTGACGCCTTGCCGGTCTATGTAGGCTCGCATTTGGATACTCAACCAACGGGCGGACGCTATGACGGTGTTCTGGGCGTATTGGCGGGATTGGAGATCATCCGCACGCTGAACGATCTCGACATCAAAACCAAACATCCAATCGTTGTGACCAATTGGACAAATGAAGAAGGCACACGATTTGCGCCGGCCATGATGGCATCGGGCGTGTTCGCCGGAATTTTCTCAAAGGAATGGGCTTACGACAAAGAAGACGCCAACGGTCTAAAATTTGGTGATGAGCTTAAGCGTATCGGCTGGTTAGGCGATGAGGAAGTCGGCGCACGTAAAATGCATGCATTCCTCGAGTTGCACATCGAGCAAGGTCCAATTCTTGAGGCTGAAAGCAAAGACATTGGTGTGGTAACGCACGGACAGGGCCTAAGATGGGTCGAAATCACCGTAACCGGCAAAGAAAGCCATACGGGTTCAACACCTATGCCGATGCGCAAAAATGCCGGGCGAGGCTTGGCACAAATCACCGAACTCGTGCATGAAATTGCCATGGACAATGCGCCCAACGCCGTCGGCGCCATTGGCCATATCGATGTTTATCCCAACAGTCGCAATATCATTCCTGGCAAAGTAGTGTTCACCGTCGACATGCGCAGCCATGAACTTGATACACTCAATGGAATGATCGACCGACTGATGGCTGAAGCGCCCAAATTATGCGAAGCACTTGGGGTCGAATTTTCGGCAGAAATTGTTGGCCAGTTTGACCCACCAGCCTTCGATGAGACGCTCGTACAGAGTATTCGCGACGCCGCCGAACGGCTGGGCTATTCCCATAAGGACATCATCTCTGGTGCAGGTCACGACGCTTGTTGGATTAACCGCGTTGCGCCAACCGCAATGGTCATGTGCCCATGCGTCGACGGCCTTTCGCACAATGAGGCTGAAGATATATCAAAAGAATGGAGTACCGCCGGCGCTGAAGTCTTGTTTCATGCGGTGGTCGAAGCAGCGGAGATCGCCAGTTGATCGGCTATGTTTACAAAACAAGCTTCGGTGCATTTTCTATTTTCCCCGATGCAACCGGTCGCTGGCGATTGGAAATGAACGGTCAATACGCCAGCACGCACGCATCGGCAGCTGCGGCTGCTGAAAGCGTCTTTGCCTGTGCAAGTGGTCACATTGATTGGGATGGCCAAGGAAGCGTGGATGCACCAAAAGACCTTAGCGAATGGCAAGCTTCAAGGGCGAAACCATGAGTAGACCAGGCAAAATCGTCAATTTCGAACGCAACAATGAACAGCAGCTGCGCATCGATTTGGCGGCCGCCCTGCGTCTTGCTGCTCGTGCCGATTGGCATGAAGGCGTGGCCAATCATTTTAGTGCGGCGGTATCTGATGACGGAAAACAGTTTCTAATAAACCCACGCTGGCGACATTTTTCATTGGTCAAAGCCAGCGAGCTTTTGTTGATGGACGCAGACGACAAAGAGGCAATGAAAAGGCCCGATGCGCCAGATCCGTCCGCTTGGTCTATTCACTCGGCCATCCATCGCAATTTGCCTCATGCACGCGTGGCACTACACCTGCATCCGCCCTACGCAACAACGTTGGCTTGCCTAAAAGACCCATCGATCAAACCGATTGAGCAGGTGACAGCCCGCTTCTTCAATAGGCTCGCAATCGACAATTCCTTCGGCGGGATTGCCACAGATGAAAATGAAGGAAACCGCATTGCGACAACAATAGGCAACCATAGCGCAGTGATGATGGGCAATCATGGCGTCAGTACCTTTGCCGAGACCGTCGCTGAAGCATTTGATGCCATGTATCATTTAGAGCGCGCTGCGCGCACTATGGTGCTGGCCTACTCCACCGGTCAGCCGCTCAACATTATGAGTGATGAACTAGCAGAAGAAACCGCCAATGAATGGCAAACCTACAAAGATGCGGAGTTTTCGCATTTCGCCGAGATGAAGAAGATATTGGATAAGGAAGACCCTTCCTATTGTGAATAGAAAGGGCAAAAGAGGACTAAGACCATGACAATTACCACCATAAAAAACGGCACAGTCGTCACTGCGGATCTGACCTACAAAGCGGATGTCCAGATAGAAAACGGCATCATCACTGAAATCGGA
>JBCDFK010000142.1:0-5992 GCA_039178065.1 Pseudomonadota bacterium
CGTGATCAATGTGAGCGGATAAATGGAGTGATGGGCGGTGATTTGGGGGTGCGATTAACGACTCAATATCAAGCTTCCAACATTGCACTCTTGAAAGTTGCGCCGCACTTAGCCACTACAAAGTCGACGAAACAGCGTATCTTTGGGTCCTGCAGCTTTCGGTGCGGATACAGGCAGCCAAACATTGTTGTAATGGGTGGTGTATCGGGCAGGACTTCTACAAGTGTGCCCTTTCGCAAGTGCTCGAGAACCTCAAACCGAGGCTTATTGACAATGCCTCGGCTATCAAGAGCCCAATCTGACAAAACATCTCCGTCATCTGCATCAAACTTTCCTGCAACCTCCAATTTGCGATTTCCATCTGGTGTTTGGAGCACCCAAAAATATTCGGGAGAACGTGGATAGCGCAATAATAGACATGAGTGTTCGCCGCCAAGTAAATCATCAGGAACAATCGGCGTGCCTCGCTGCTTCAAATAAGCTGGCGTTGCGCACAAGACACGATCACAGTCTGCAATTTTTCTAAGCTTCATGTTTGAGTCTTGGGGCGATCCAATAAAAAATGCCAGGTCCAAGCCGTCTGACAGGATATCAACCTTTCGATCCGACAACCGCATCCTTACTTCTGTGCCAGGATATTCTTCAACAAATTGAGGCACCAAAGGCGCAATGAGCCGGCGCCCTGCCCCCAAAGGCGCAGCGACGCGGATAACCCCATGGGGCGTATCCGAAAAAGTTGCGACCGTCGCCTCGGCATCATCAATCGAAGACAGAACCTTCTTGGCTTCATCATAAAACACCGTACCCACACCAGTTGGTGTCAGCGATCGTGTCGTGCGATTAAACAAGCGCACACCCAAGTGCTTTTCCAACTCTTTAATACGTTTACTGGCAACAGCAGGCGTTAGCCGCAAGTCGCGCCCACCAGATGTAATACTACCAAGTTCAATAACACGGGCAAAAACACGTAAGCTTTCGACATATGACATTTGGGACCTCCCAGCGCTTCCGAAGCAAAAAACCTAACGCATGGGAGAGAATAGTATTTTCAATGAATTGTTGAAAGTATTTTCCAAACACAGCGGTTTTTAGTGGCAGTCAGCCGAAATAGAGTTAATCTCAAGAGATGACCAACAGTTCAGCTCGAGGAGACTTTGATGCAACAGCGTGATGAAATTCGCTTCATTTTAAATGGGCGCGATATATCAATTAAAGATACGGACGCAGATCAAACCCTTCTCGACTTCCTGAGGTTAGAAAAACGACTTACCGGAACCAAAGAAGGATGCGCCGAAGGCGATTGCGGCGCGTGCTCTGTATTGGTTGGAAGATTGCAGGCCGGCGAGCTTAAATATGAAGCAATTAATGCTTGCATTCGGTTCTTGGCATCTCTGGACGGATGTCATGTGGTTACGGTCGAATATCTATCTGGTCCTGAAGGTAAACTACACCCAGTTCAAGCAGCAATGGTTGAGCATCATGGTAGCCAATGTGGATTTTGCACACCGGGCTTTGTCATGTCGCTTTATGCGCTCTGGATGGAGATACCGGAACCGAATGTTCGGCAGATAGAGTCGGCGCTGCAAGGCAATCTTTGTCGTTGCACCGGCTATGAACCAATCATCAATGCCGCCCTAGCAGTCAATCAATATGGTAGCCCAACTGCTGATTACCTCAATACCGAGCGCCAAGCCATAACATCCAGGCTGCAGAATTTGCGCGATGATGCACGGCTGGTTGTCGGACCTAATGATAATCAAGCTATCTTGCCAGCGAATGTTGAAGATCTTGCATCAGCTCTCAAAGACCATCCTGAAGCGACGATTGTTGCTGGCTCAACCGATGTGGGCTTATGGGTCACGAAATTTCTTCGCCCTATCAGTCCGGCAGTTTTCATAGGTCACCTTGAAGAGCTTCAATCCATCTCGCTGACAAAAGACGATCTCGAGATTGGGGCCGGCGTTACCTACACAGAATGCCAGGATGTCTTGTCAGAAGCCTTTCCGCATTTGGTGGAGTATTGGGACCGTATAGCTGGTGCACAGGTCCGCAACATGGGAACCATTGGGGGCAATATAGCGAACGGATCGCCGATCGGTGACACTCCTCCCGTTCTTATTGCCCTCAATGCGGAAGTAACTCTACGCCATGGTGAAAATAGGCGCACTCTACCATTGCAGGATTACTTCATCGACTATGGCAAGCAAGATCGACAGCCAGGAGAATTTGTTGAGAGCATTCGCGTACCGCGGCCGAAAGCGGGGCAGATTGATTCTGCCTATAAGATTTCAAAGCGGAGAGATGAGGATATTTCCTCCGTCGCAATGGGAATCAGTGTGGATGTTGCAGATAATGTCATTACTGATTGCCGCATTGCTTTTGGCGGGATGGCAGCCACGCCGAAACGCGGCTCGCGCTGTGAAGCCGCCCTTCGTGGCCAACAATGGGGCGCATCGGCTTTTGAAGCCGCAGCTGAGGCATTGTTAGATGACTTTTCGCCTCTCACCGACTGGCGAGCCTCCAAAGAATATCGAATGAGCGCTGCGCAAAATCTGCTGCGTAGGTTTTTCCTTGAACACGACGCAACAACCACCCAACCGGTGCAACTGGCGACGGCTTAGGAGGGGAAGCAGCTATGAAGGACGATGTTAAAATCAACGGCGGTGTTTACACCAATCGCCAACATGACAGTGCCATCAAGCATGTAACCGGACGCGCTGAGTATTGCGATGATATTGCTGAGCCAGTCGGAACTCTTCACGCTTATTTGGGTGTCTCTGATGTTGCGCACGCCAAAATAAACGGCATGGATTTGTCAGCGGTTGAAGCTGCCAATGGCGTTATAGGAGTCTTGACGGCTGACGACATTCCAGGCGTCAATGATATCAGTCCCACCGGGCAGAACGACGAACCAGTATTCCCGACCGAGAAAATCGAGTTCCATGGCCAACCACTATTCGCAGTGGTTGCTGAAACGCGGGACGCCGCTCGCCGCGCTGCAGAATTGGCTGTGCTGGATTATGACACCCTTCCCCATGCGCTGGACCCGATAGAAGCGCAAGATGCAGACTTTCCCCATGTTACCGCGCCATTAAAGCTAGAGCGTGGAGACATAGACCCTGCGCTCTCTTCCTGGCCAAATCGTATCAAGGGTCGCGTGACCGTTGGTGGCCAAGATCATATGTATCTGGAAGGTCATATTGCTTTCGCCATTCCGGGCGAAGATGACGACCTTATTGTGCATTGTTCAACGCAGCACCCAAGCGAAGCTCAGCACATGGTTGCGCATGTGATGGGCATTCCATCAAATGCTGTGACTGTGAATGTGCGCCGCATGGGCGGTGGGTTCGGTGGCAAAGAGAGCCAAATGAATCTCTTTTGTGTGGTGGCAGCAATTGCTGCAAAAAAGTGGAACCGCGCCGTAAAAATTCGCCCTGACCGTGACCAGGACATGACAGCGACTGGAAAGCGGCATGACTTTGTCGTCGACTATGACGTCGCGTTTGACGATGATGGCTGCATTCAAGCGGTCGATGGAATATTTGCCGCCCGGTGCGGTTTTTCTGCAGATTTGTCAGGGCCGGTAACTGATCGTGCGCTGTTTCATGCAGACAATGCCTACTATTATCCGCATGTTCGCCTCGTCAGCCACCCGATGAAGACGAACACAGTTTCCAATACCGCCTTTAGGGGTTTTGGCGGTCCACAAGGCGTCGTAGCTGCTGAACGTATGATTGAGGAGATTGCATTCGCAACTGGCAACGATCCTCTCGATATTCGGTTGGCCAATATCTATGGCGACACCGATCGTAATTTGACGCCATATCATCAGGAAGTGAATGACAATATTCTCCCCAGAGTGATCACCGAACTGGAGGAATCATCTGAATACCGTACCCGGCGCAAGGCAATCGTTGATTTCAATGCATCCTCGCCAATTATCAAAAAGGGCATCGCTCTAACGCCCATTAAATTCGGTATTTCCTTTACAGCGACTTGGTACAACCAAGCCGGTGCTTTGATCCACATCTATAATGACGGTTCTATCCATCTCAACCACGGCGGCACCGAAATGGGACAAGGCCTTAATACTAAGGTTTCGCAAGTTGTTGCAGATGCTTTTCAAGTTGATTTTGACCGGATCAAGATCACCAAGACCACGACAGAAAAGGTGCCAAACACTTCAGCCACAGCGGCGTCGTCCGGAACAGATCTTAACGGCATGGCCGCGCTTGATGCAGCCGAGCAAATTAAAGGGAGATTGGTTGATTTCGCGGCTTCAAATTGGAAAGTTAAGAAAGATCAAGTCTCTTTCCGCGCCAATCACGTTCATATCGGGGATGAGACCATATCGTTCGGCGCTTTCATTAAACAAGCTTACCTGGCGCGCATTCAGTTGTCTGCCGCAGGATTTTATAAAACGCCAGACATTCACTGGGATCGAGCGGCTGGAAAAGGCCGGCCATTTTACTATTACGCCTATGGGGCGGCTTGCTCGGAAGTCTCAATCGATACACTGACCGGCGAATATCGGGTTGAACGAACAGACATTCTTCACGATGTTGGTCGATCGATAAATCCGGCAATCGACAAAGGCCAGGTTGAAGGTGCTTTTATCCAAGGCATGGGTTGGTTGACCACAGAAGAGTTGTGGTGGAGCGAAGATGGTCAGTTGCGCACACATGCACCATCAACCTACAAAATCCCATTGGCATCTGACCGGCCGCGAATCTTCAATGTGAAACTTGCCGATTGGTCTGAAAATCGTGAACTGACGATCAAGCGATCAAAAGCTGTTGGCGAGCCACCATTTATGCTGAGCATTTCGGTTCTGGAAGCCCTTTCGATGGCGGTCGCCAGCGTTGCCGACTATAAGCATTGCCCTCGCCTGGACACACCCGCAACGCCGGAGCGTGTGTTGATGGCCGTCGAGCGGCTAAAGGCGGTGGTTTAAGCAATGATTGGTTTTGATAAAACGCTCTACAGTTTCCTTGCTCAGCATGAACGCGCCGTTCAAATCGAATTGACCGATGTTCGAGGATCCTCGCCACGCAATTCTGGTACATTTATGTATGTCACGTCGAAGGATCTGTGGGGCACGATTGGTGGCGGGCAACTGGAGTTTATGGTCATCGAACGTGCAAGAGAGATGCTCGCCAATGGTGCTTTGGCAGATCATCTTGATATTCCCTTGGGACCCGAGATTGGACAATGCTGTGGTGGCCGCGTGAGTGTTTCCTTGGCGCGAATGAGCCCACGCGACAAATTAAATGCATGTAATCGAGCGCAGGCCGCTGAAGATGCTCGGCCGCATGTTTATGTCATGGGCGCTGGACATGTGGGGCGCGCAATGGCTTTGCAATTGCAACATTTACCGGTGCATTGCGTTTTAGTTGATACGCGCGAAGAAGAACTGACAAAGAACACGGCAGATGTTGAAACGCGGCTTAGTGCCATTCCCGAATTTGTCATTCGAAATGCACCAGAAGGCAGCGCGTTTGTTGTTCTAACGCATGATCATGCTTTGGACTTTTTGCTGACCTCAGAAGCACTGGAGCGCAAAGATGCGTGTTACGTCGGGATGATCGGCTCGGCGACCAAACGCGCTAAATTTAGCCATTGGTGCCATGAGATGTGCGACGATATCAATCTAGAAAATTTGAATTGCCCCATTGGGGCAAGCGGTAGCCGCGATAAACGGCCCAGCGTGATTGCTTCCTTTGTGGTTGCAGAAATCATTGCTGAATTGACCTCTGAACCTGCCGCGACAGCCCTGAGCAAGGGCACGGGTTTGCCAAGTGGCAAGCCATTATCAGGGCGGAAATCGGATAGGCTTGAACGGCCGCTTCAGGTTTCGCGCCTCACAGGAGGAGGAAACCACCATGAAAGACCAAAGCTACTCATATAAGTTATTATCCAGGAATGATTTCAGTGCCTTTTGGGCACATACTGCCTAGCGCTTCGATACAGCACGGCTAGTCTTCAGTCAGTC
>JBCDFK010000143.1:0-5968 GCA_039178065.1 Pseudomonadota bacterium
CACGGAGCAAAAAGGCTTGCTAGAAGAGGGCGATGTGGAAGAAGCACTCAACGCCGCCACTCAAATCGGTGACGATACGATTCAGCGCCGAACCCAGGGATATATTGTTCCCGAAAGCTTCAACCACGGTACGTCTAAACAGCGCCGAACCTGGTTCTACCGCGGATTTGAAAGCGGAAAACTGGAAGCGTGCGATACATTCAGTGGCGACGTTTAGCCAACCATTGATGTCAAGAAATTTCGCGTTTCTTCGTCCGCAGGAAACATGTGCTCGATTTTGAGATCCGCAAGAGCAATGTCTTCTGCGGTGCTGAATTGGCTGAGCGTTGAAAACAAAGAAAGCCGTATCTCACCCATTCGGTAGATTGTCGGTATGATTGGATCAGAGAAATTATTCACCGCCATCGACCCACGCCCATAATTGCGCTCAAGCTTGTTCGCGCTGTCATTCAAAAAAGCATCATCGCCCCAATATTGAGCTTCGGTTCGGAGCCGATGTATCATGTGATGAGCTACTTGCTGCCAATTCTCAACGAGCGACTTGAACATTTCTACATCTTCACTCATCGCCAAAAGACTATCGCCAACGCCGATATTGGCACCGCTGAGTAAGAGCGTCGAACACTTGTTCAAATTGACGACTCGCCAATGGCGATCCAGTACTATCGCGGGATAAGGATCATGGCGCGAAAGAAGCCAGTTAATTGCGTCGCCCGCCATCTACATATCTTCATCTTTGAGATCTCGCGCGTGATAGGCGGGCGCAAAACCGGCGGCCTGTAACATTGTGTTGCGCGATCCGCGCGGAACTTGGAGCTCTTCGGCAAGATTTAGCACCATTTCACGTGATGGGCTTGCCCGCCCGGTTTCTAAAAAGGAGATATGCCGCGATGAGACATTGGCCGACAGGCCGAGCCCCAACTGGCTGATCCGGCGGGTCTCGCGCCATTCTTTTAGTAATGCACCATAGGTCGACTTCATGTTTCCACTCTAACAATTGCCTGCGGCTTGTCACTTACCTGCCAGGTAATTGCGAACCTAACCCGTTTGGAAAATATTCGCTCAAGTTCAAAAAAGGAGATTGTCATGACCATTGAACGTTCAATCACTTATATGAAAATTGCTGCGATCATTTTTATTGGGTTTGGGCTGCTTTCCGCCTTAGCGGCTTGGCCGCCTTTGTCTGCACCACAACGCCTTCTTGCTGAAACAATCTTCATGGATTTTGACGGATCGGTGACGATTGCCACGCAAAGTGAGCGTCTATTATCAGCCATTCTTGGCGGTTTGATTGCCGGTTGGGGGGTAATCCTATGGCAGCTGGTTGATAAATTATATCAGGATAACCCGGCATTGATCCGCAAGATGATCATGTCGAGCATTCTGACCTGGTATATTGTTGATAGTACCGCTTCTGTTGTCGCCGGAGCGCCCCTAAATTTCATCGGGAATCTTAGTTTCTTAGCTCTATTTGCAGTCCCACTTTGGCTATCAAAGCCAAATCAATCAGAAGCAAAAGCTAGTCCTTGACCTGCTTGACTTCCACCGGCGTCCGCATAATTACTTCGCGATGCGGGAAAGGGATGTTTATACCGGCTTCGTCAAAAGCATCCCACAGCGCCAGCAAAACCTGACCGCGTATATTTGTCAGCCCAAGCTGTGGATCGGCAATCCAAAACCGCAACTTGAAATCCAGTGATGAAGCACCAAAAGCAGTCATCCAGCACACCGGTGCTTTCCGATCCAAAACGCGAGGAATACCCTTCGCTGCTTCAATGGCGATTTTCGTGACCTGATGTGGATCGCTATCATATGCTACGCCGAACTCGACATCCAACCGGACCAATTTGTCTGAGAATGACCAGTTCACGACCTGCTGCGTGATAAAGTCCTCATTAGGAATGAGATATTCTCGGCCGTCGCGTGTGATGACAGAAACAAAGCGTGCGCGAAGTTCGCGGATCCAGCCAAACGTATCGCCAAGCTCAATTGTATCTCCGGGTTTGATTGATTTATCGACAAGAATAATCACGCCAGAAATGAAGTTTGAGACCACTTTCTGGAGGCCGAAGCCAAGGCCGATACCGACAGCACCAGAAAATATTGTTAGCGATGTGAGATTTATGCCGGCTGCAGTGAGCGCCATTACCAGCGCAACAACGATCAAGCCTACCTTTGTAATTTTGCCAGATAGAACCTTGAAAGACGGCGATAAATCTTCAATCGCATTGATCCGATTATCGAGAAAAGTGCCAAGAAGATTGGCAACCCAAAGGAACAAACCTGTTAAGAAAACGATCCTTATAACAAACAATACTGATAGTTTTAGGTCACCCAGATGCACTGCGGCATCATCGAGTATCTGTGTTACGGGCTCGCGCACGCCCAGCACCCCAAGCGCAATATAGGAAAATCCTACGATTGCGAGGACGCGAGCAATTGATCTGTTCTGAATGATGCGGGTTAAAACCGCCAATGCCAACCATGCCGAGCCCAAGACAAGCGCGGCAGTCATTAAGAACGTGCGGCTGGGCCACGTGTAAAGAAGCACGATTTCGCGTGCGACATACAATATTAAAAGGAAGAAAACCCATTCGAGCCGACGCATAAAGGCGACGATCACCCGCAATAATCCAGGATTGCCTTTAATGCTGCGCGCCCGCGCTTCTAAAATGGGCTCAAACTTGCTGGATAAAAACCAAGCCACAGCAAAGGAAATGCCAATGATCACCAGCTGATAGGCGGCCCAAGGGTTGCTAAAATAGCTGAATGCTTGATCCAGATAAGTGATCGACCCGTCTATGGTCGATTGAAGATTCCATTCCATACACACAGACTAACGCAATGCGTGCATAAGAAAAGCTGATTTTCACGCGGGCAAGCGTTGCATTAGCCGCGCTCGTCAAGCAAGGGCATGCTCTGTTTTTCGCGAATTAGATTGAAAAAACGGCGGAATAGATAATGGCTATCTTGTGGTCCTGGTGATGCCTCAGGGTGGTGCTGAACCGAGAATACCGGCTTACCATCAACCGCCAAGCCGCAGTTTGAATCATCAAACAAGGAAACATGCGTTTGTGTGATGCCATTGGGCAATGAGTTTGAATCCACCGCAAATCCATGGTTCATCGACACGATTTCAACTTTTTCAGTCGTGTGGTCTTTCACTGGATGGTTAGCGCCGTGGTGGCCTTGGTGCATCTTGATAGTCTTGCCGCCTACGGCCAGTGCCAACATTTGATGGCCTAAGCAGATTCCAAACATCGGAATGCCAGTTTCAATCAGAGCTTTGATGGTTGGTACCGCATATTCGCCTGTAGCCGCAGGATCACCTGGTCCATTTGATAGGAAAATGCCGTCAGGATTATACGACAAGACCTCCTCAGCCGACGAATTCGCAGGCAATATAGTGATTTTGGCACCAAGACCCGCAATTAACCGAAGAATGTTACGCTTAACGCCAAAATCGAGTGCAACGATGTGAATGTCAGCGTTCTGCGTATCGGCGTGACCCTCATTCCAAACCCAGGGCGTTTCAGTCCAATTGCTAGTTTCCGATATCGTAACGTCTTTCGCCAGATCGAGATCAACGAGGCCTGACCATTCCGATGCACGCTTTTTCAGCGCTTCAACATCAAACGCGCCGTCCGCATCATGCGCAATGACCGCATTTGGAACGCCATTTTCGCGGATATATGCGGTAAGCGCCCGGGTATCGATACCGGCAAGCGCAATAATACCGCGCTCTTTGAGCCAAACATCCAAATGTTCTGACATTCGATAATTGGATGGATTAGTAATATCGGCCTTAAAGATCGCACCCACAGCGCCGGCACGATTGGCAGGCGTTAGATCTTCAATATCTTCTGAATTGGTGCCCACATTGCCAATATGGGGGAAGGTGAACGTTACAATTTGCCCCTTATAAGAAGGGTCAGTTAGAATTTCCTGATATCCGGTCAAAGCGGTGTTGAAACAAACCTCGGCCTCTATGGCACCCGTTGCTCCAAAGCCGCGGCCTTCAAAAACCATACCGTTAGAAAGAACGAGCAGCGCAGTTGGCTTTTCAATCGTCCAAGGCGCAGACGTGTTTGATATATCTGTCTCATGCGAAAGAGGCATAACTGACCTTTGAATATGTCATAGGGCTAATGTTGAAGCTCGCAAGTCCAAACACCATATTGCCCTCAAACGCAACAGTAATGATATGAGAGAAACTTGGATGATTTAGCATTGTAAAACTGGTATGGTAGTTGCCAAATTACAAGGATTACAATCGATTAAAAAAATATTTCTTATTTTGTTACTTAAAAAACAACAACTTACGAGACAAAGAAGCGCTTGCCTTCCAATGGCTGGCGGACTATGTTTCGCGAACGAAAACAGGGTTTAGGCATGCGCGAACAACTGCAAATTGCACTAAAAGAAGCTCAGAAATCACAAGATAAAACGCGGGTTGGCACATTGCGCCTTATAAGCGCAGCTGTGAAAGATCGCGATATCGCTGCGCGCGGTGCCGGCAAAGACCCGGTTTCCGATGTCGAGATTACTGAGATCTTGAGCAAAATGATCAAACAACGCAACGAATCGGCTTCTATCTACGAAGAGGGCGGCCGTTTGGAGTTGGCGGAGCAGGAACGCAATGAAAGTTTGGTTATTGCAGAGTTTTTGCCTGAGCAATTGTGTGATGACAGCGTAAAACAAGCATGTGCGCAAATTGTCCAGACCACTGGCGCAGAAGGTTTGCGCGACATGGGCAAGTGTATGAATGCGCTAAAGTCAGAATATGCTGGCCAGATGGATTTTGCCAAAGCGTCCAGCATCGTCAAAGGTATGCTGCGCTAGGAACTGCCATTGGATATGGCGTTCTAAGGCGGGTTTATCCACAATTTGAAATTTTTGCTGTGCGGTGCGTTGAATTAACGTGCCGCACGGATCATTTTTGGGCTTAAGAAAGCTGTAGCTCTTCGCAACGGACGAAAACATGCGCTTTGGACAATCATTTTTGGATGAAATACGAGATCGCGTTCCGATCTCGGATGTCATTCAGCGCCATGTCACATGGGACAAAAAGAAGACCAATACCAATCGCGGTGACTATTGGGCCTGCTGCCCGATTCACGGCGAAAACACGCCCAGTTTCCACTGCGAAGACAAGAAGGGGCGCTATTATTGCTTTGGTTGCGGTGCTTCTGGCGATCATTTTAGGTTTTTGAGTGAAGTTGAAGGTGTTAGTTTTCCTGAGGCCGTCGAACGCATTGCCGCGATGGCGGGTGTCGCGATGCCCGCGCCAGACCCAGAAGCGGAGAAACGGGAAGAAAAGCGCAAAACGCTCTATGAATATTTGGATATGGCGGCTTCGTTCTTTGAGGAACAATTGCAACTGCAGGGCGGCGCTGCGGCGCGTGCCTATATCCGCGATCGAGGCTTAAGCGTCACCACGATTACCAAATTCCGAATGGGCTATGCGCCTAACAATCGCTCTGCGATGAAAGAGTTTTTAGCTTCGAAAGGCGCCAGCAAAGAACAAATTGAAGCGACCGGCATGGTCGTATTTGGTGATGATATTCCGGTTTCCTATGATCGGTTTCGAGATCGCATCATGTTCCCTATTGAAGATCAGCAAGGCAGGGTGATCGCCTTTGGCGGGCGTGCAATGAGCCCAGATGTGCCAGCGAAATATCTCAATTCGCCTGAAACCGAATTATTCCACAAGGGCGATATTCTCTACAATTTCAAACGCGCGCGCTCAGTTCAGGCCAAAAAAGGCGGCACCATGATTGCCGTTGAAGGCTATATGGACGTCATTGCGCTCGACCAGGCTGGCTTTGAAAATGCGGTCGCACCGCTTGGCACAGCGCTGACAGAAAACCAACTCGCAAAGCTTTGGCGCGCAACCGATGAACCAGTTTTATGTTTCGATGGAGACGGCGCAGGTCTGAGAGCGGCTTATCGCGGCTTGGAACTTGCC
>JBCDFK010000144.1:0-5944 GCA_039178065.1 Pseudomonadota bacterium
CGTGCACGCATGACGTTTTATGGTCGGTTGGGTTAGACAAAGCGGGACCAGCTAAGTGACCCCGCCTTCCCGTAATTAATGATCAAAGCGCAGCAATTCCTTCAAATCAATCTGTACAAAGTATCTCTGCGCGTACACTGTGCTCAATGTGGCGCAGTCGGCTAGCAAGCTCTGATTCTGTGATCATTTTGCCCGTACGATCAAAATCCGCCTTAAGCATTTTTGCGACATTGCCGCAACCGCGTTGCAGAAGATCTGAATCCATCACCGATTGAACATAATCCGAAAGCTCTGCACTTGGTACGCCCAGTCTTTGTCCAGCCCACAATCCTGCAATAAAATTGCGTCGCGCATTCACTTGGTCGCGTGTGGCCAGATCGATCTCTTCTACAGTCATTTTGGTGTTTGTTCCTTGATTGAAAATGCTGCGCTTCAATCAAGGAATGATGGCAAGATTGCGTTCAAAATTTCTTAATAGCCAATAATTTTTCGTTCGTATTTTTTAACAATCAAGGTGTGATACAATGGTTACGTCAACAGCTCGGTTTTCATCGCAGCGAGTTCCTCAAGCGGCGTGCCGTCGAACGGTTCAACACCTGCCCGCCGATACCAATATTGCGCGTTGAAGCTGTCCCCCTCAATCCGGTGAACCAATGCATGAATGTGATCAAACTCGCGTTTGCCTTCATGAGCTTGCGCGATGTTATGCGCAATTTCCCACTCGGGGCCCAATTTGTACTCACCCGCTTCCAATGCATCCAGAGCTTTTTTGATTTCATGATCGGACATAAGAACAAAGCCTTCGATATGATTTGCTATGCTTGCCGGTTAGCAATTCTTTCTTTTTCATACTCAATTGCGAAATCGATGAACTTGCGCCAGATCGCTTCAGCAAGTTCAGGCGGAAAATTTTTAGCATTAGCCTGGGTAACGATATTATCGATCACCTCCTGTACTCTGGAAGGCACGTTGGCTTCTTGCGGACTAGTTTTGATCTCAGACATGCGATGAACATACTGCCATCTTTCAGCCATGAGCTCTACTAGGGCTTTGTCTAAGCGGTCGATTTCATGACGCACATCTTCACGCGTATTGCATGCAGCTGGCTCATGATGCTTGTCAGACATTTCTACCACCACTTGGTTGGTTCAAACCTTCCCGCTGCCTGCTCAATCACATTTGCTGTTTTGAAAAGTGTCTCTTCTTCAAAAGGCTTGCCTATGAGCTGAAGGCCAAGCGGCAAGCCCTGCCCGTCTAACCCTGCGGGTACGGCAATGCCTGGAAGGCCTGCCATGTTCACCGTCACGGTAAAAATGTCGTTCAAATACATCTTGATCGGATCAGAAGCCATGTCCTGGTCGCCCACCCCGAAAGCAGCTGAAGGTGTTGCAGGTGTCAATATCGCATCCACGCCCGCTGCGAATACGGTTTCAAAATCCTGCTTTATAAGTGTACGCACTTTCTGCGCTTGCAAATAATAGGCATCATAATAACCGGCGCTAAGCACATAGGTACCGATCATGATCCGGCGCTTCACCTCTGCGCCAAAACCTGCGGCACGGGTTTGCTCATACATATCTGTTATGTCTTTGCTCGGCATGCGCAGACCGTATTTGACGCCATCATAACGCGCTAAGTTGGACGAAGCCTCTGCAGGCGCCACGATATAATAAGCGGGCAGTGCGTATTTGGTGTGCGGTAGTGAGATGTTAACGATCTCCGCGCCAGCATCCTTTAGCCAAGCAACACCCTGCTCCCAAAGCTTGGTAATCTCATCAGGCATCCCATCAATTGAATACTCCGCTGGAATACCAATTTTCATGCCTTTCACCGAACCACCCAATGCTGCTTCATAGTCTGGCACCGCTAAATTAACACTCGTTGTATCCTTGGCATCTACGGAAGCCATCGATCTGAGCATGATCGCTGCATCGCGCACATCGCGCGTTATTGGGCCGGCTTGATCAAGCGAGGACGCAAATGCGGCGATACCCCAACGTGAACAACGCCCATAGGTTGGCTTGATGCCGACTGTACCTGTGAAGGCGGCAGGTTGACGGATGGAACCGCCGGTGTCCGTTGCGGTTGCAGCCGCGCAAATATGCGCAGCTACGGCGGAAGCCGAACCACCCGACGATCCGCCTGGAACCAACTTAATATTATCGTATTTCTCAAGCTCAATGCGTCCGACGTTGTCCCCTTCGGAACGTGCAATCACATTGCCACTTCCACGGCGCCAAGGGTTCACAACCGGACCGTAGTGTGATGTCTCGTTGGACGAACCCATCGCAAACTCATCCATATTAAGTTTGCCAAGCATCACTGCGCCATCATCCCAAAGGTTTTGGCTGACAGTGCTTTCATATTTGGGTTTGAAACCATCCAAAATATGAGAAGCGGCTTGCGTGTGAACATCTTTCGTGCCGAAAAGATCTTTAATACCGAGCGGAATGCCTTCCAGCGCACCAGCTTCGCCCACAGCGTATTTTGCGTCGGAGGCTTTCGCCATCTCTCGCGCTTTTTCCGGCGTGAGCGCTACATAGGCGTTGAGTGCATCATTGGCAGCATCGATTGCACCAATATATGCTTCGGTTAGCTCAGATGCGGTGATCTCCTTTGCGCGTAGCTTGGTACGGGCTTCGGCAATCGTTAGGGCGGTTAGATCGGTCATAATTGCAGTCTTTAATTCTTGAATTTCGGTAAGTGGGAGTGGTCTGGCCTACTCAACCACTTTTGGCACTTGAAAGAAGTTCTCGTCTGTCGCCGGCGCATTGGCGACAATGTCTTCGGCTTTGTTGCCATCGGTAACTTCATCAATGCGTTTCTTCATATCCATCGCAACAACAGAAACCATCGGTTCAACGCCTGTAACATCGACTTCGCTGAGTTGTTCAACGAAACCCAAAATTGCATTGAGTTCACCTTCAAGATGCTGGGCTTCATCATCGGTTACGGCGATACGCGCCAATTTGGCAACGCGTTTTACGGTAGCTGTATCAACAGACATAAAGTGCTCCGGAATTATGTGTTAAGCTGGCTATAGCGTCCGTTTGAGTGCGGTGCAATACAAGCGTCTCAATCGATCGCATTTACTGCTTTCAATTCCTTGAAGACGCCCTTTCCGATTATCCACATGACGAAAACTGTGGCAGCTATGCCAATTGCAGCCAAGATGTAGGTAGTTGTTGATGATGACGGATCAGCCGCCAGCTGGTTGGCCGTATCAAAGATGTAGACTTTCGCCAACGTGCCAGGAATTATGCCTAGTGCTGAAGCGGTAAAATAAGTTGATATTGGTACGCGAAGAACGCCAAACATATAGTTTTGTGCTGCAAATGGGACAATTGGCGATTGTCGCAACAAAAAGATTATCCAAAAACCACTCTTATGAAGGGTGTTTTCGATGCCGCGCAGCAGCGGGTAGCGTTGACAATACCAGCTTATCTGTTGATGAAGCGCCAGCCGTGCCACTATGAATGCAGCCATTAGACCAATCATCGCTCCCAAAAAAGTAATTGGAATGGCCCATAAGCCAAAAACCAAAGTGGTTGCATAGGTCATCAAAGCAGATGGCGCCGCAACGACCACGCCTGCGGCATACAGCAGAACGATAACGAGCACGCCATAGCCGCCAGAATTCCGCGTCAATTCAACTGATTCACGCAATCGTTCTAAGATGTGCGCGCGATCCATCAATGCGATCGGCAAATCAAGCGCATAGCCAATAGTAACCGCAATGATGATGAGAAAACAAAAGACAAAAGCAGCCATTCGCAGCGCGAATGGTTTGTGGCTTAAGGGTGTGTCCGGAGTTTTTTCCAACTTTTCGGTTTCAATTTCCATAATTCACCGTAGAAGCTGGAATACATAAAGCAATTGAGGGCTAAGCAAATAATGGTGAGTGAGAGCGGCTATCAAATTGTAGAAGTGGAGCGCCTAAACTCGTTATTGCCGCCTGGCGCGCGTTTGATGGGGCTGGATTTGGGCACAAAGACGATAGGCGTTGCCGTGTCTGATGCTGGTTTGTCTCTGGCCAGCCCGCGT
This sequence comes from Pseudomonadota bacterium, assembly GCA_039178065.1. Classification (GTDB taxonomy): domain Bacteria; phylum Pseudomonadota; class Alphaproteobacteria; order Rhizobiales; family Rhizobiaceae; genus Ahrensia. The sequence goes on from JBCDFK010000144.1 coordinate 4,045, forward strand.
CCTGTAATCAAACGCAAGAAATTCACACTCGATATTGAACAGTTCAATCAAATTATTTCATCCGAGAATATTGGCGCAATTGTTTTAGGGTTGCCTTTGAACATGGATGGTTCTGAGGGGCCACGGGCTCAAGCCACGCGTGCTTTCGTTAGGAACCTGAAAGGCAAAATTGAACTTCCGATAGCATACTGGGATGAGCGACTATCGACCGTGGCCGCTGAGCGATCATTACTCGATCAGGACGTCAGCCGCGCCAAAAGAGCGGAACGCATCGATTCCGCTGCTGCATCCTTCATCTTACAAGGTGTATTGGACCGGCTTTATTCTGCCGGAATTGCGGAAACCTGAACGTCTTCTTCGTTCGTTGCTTGCGCATTTTTTCGCGCCTGCCACCAAGCCTTGATTTGCTTCCGCCTGCGGAATGCTATTATGCCGCCAATCAAAAATGTGTCGAAGATACACGCTTTTATGAAACCCGAGACAATGGTTTCGTAGGAAACGCCGAGCAAATGGGCGTAAATTCCAAAGACCATGTTGTGAACATCACGGCTAAGCATCGTCAGGCCAAAATTCATGTCGTAATAGGAAAGACCGAACCAGCCCCAAAACAATGACATGGGCACAAGCCACAACCAGAATAGGTACTTCATCAGAGGGGCCTCATTGGTTCGAGTAGTAGCTTGAGAATGGTTGCTTGGGCACGAAACGCGTTGACTGGGAGCCCAAGGAAGCGAGCTTTGCCGACTGCGTCGCCATCGATTGAGCGTGCAGCTGTGAAAGCGAGCTCTGACCTTCATTAGATTTCGATTTTTTTGCACGTTCTTCAGCTGAAAACACACGCTGAGCAACGCCTGCTAGAACCGTTGCCATTGAAGCTACGCTGGCCATCGCACCGATCGATGTTTCACCGACGCCGACAGAAACTGCGACGAGGCTGGCGAACAGGATAAGGCAATACCCAAGCGATGTCGCAATCACAAAATCCTGTTCCTGATTGTGTTGATCGCTGTCATCGGCGAACAGGACGGTCATTATCGCCCACAAGCCGGCCGTCAGAACACTAAGTGCTGCACCAATTGCGATTGATTCAGCAACGTTAGTTGGCAAAGCAAAGGGAGTTTGGGCTGTGAGCATTTGTGCGACAGCGCTAATCAATCCGCCACCGCTTTCAGTTAGGCCAAAGCCAACCAAACCGAGCATCGCCATAACGATAAGCCAGTTAAACAGAACAGCGAATGAAAAAAATCGATGCATAATGTCCTCGGTTGAGCACATTAACTATCACCTCGCGGTATGCTCGGCGCAATCGAAACCATTTGTTAAGGTTAACGCATAACCAATCTGTGTGCCATCAAGCTTGTATTGCTTCCAGATAGCATGATAGCGAATCGTGAAAGGCTCACTCAATGCTCGTCACGTTCCAATCCATAATACCGATTTTTCTTGCAATATTTGTTGGTAACGGCCTTCGTCGCGCTAACCTTTTTTCGCTTGAGTTCTGGTCTGGTTTGGAAAAGCTCTGCTTTTATCTGCTTTACCCGGTTCTTATATTCGTAACTATCAACCGTGCTGACTTTGCGGGTCTTTCGCTTGGTAAAGTTATTGTTGCACTGGCAATTTCAATAGCAATATTGAGTGTTCTAACACTTTCGCTTTGGCCAGTTATGAGAAAGATGGAGGTCTCGGCACCAACTTTCTCATCCGTTTTTCAATCGTCGGTGCGCTGGAATGGCTTTGTTGCGCTTGTGATCGCTGAAAACATGTTTCCACCTGAAGCAGCTGCGCTGGTCGGCCTAGTGATGGCGGGCATAATTGTGCCGAACTCAAACGTTTGGGCACGGGTACATTAGCTGACGCCTTTGTTGAAACTCGCCTAACAAGTGCGGGGCATTCCTGTTAC
>JBCDFK010000145.1:0-5928 GCA_039178065.1 Pseudomonadota bacterium
AATTTCATCTGGTGAGCAAAATGCGATGGCTTCACCAGCGGCACCAGCACGGGCTGTTCTGCCGATACGGTGCACATAAGCTTCGGCGACTTCCGGCAGATCGTAGTTGTATACATGCGTAACGCCGGAAATATCGATGCCACGTGCTGCAACATCGGTGGCGACAAGGATTTGCGCCTTACCTGCCTTGAACGATTTAATGGCCCGTTCACGTTGGTTTTGGCTCTTGTTGCCGTGAATACTCTCGGCAGAAAATCCCCGTTCTACGAGGTGCCGTTTTAGCTTTTCGGCGCCATGCTTGGTGCGTGAGAAGACGAGAGACAATCCCTCAGATTTTGCACTCAAACAGTCCTTAAGCAAATCGGCCTTGGAACGGTTTGAAATGTGGTGCACTGACTGCCTGATCTTGTCCGCAGCCTTGCCAGGAGGCGAAACTTGCACGCGGATAGGATCATTCAAATAGGCACCGGCCAAGTCATTGATAGATTTAGGCATTGTTGCTGAAAAGAGGAGTGTAGTCCGCGGCACCGCGAGCATTTTCGCAATCTTTTTGAGCGGAACAATAAAGCCAAGATCAAGCATTTGATCGGCTTCGTCGAGAACTAGATATTTCACCTGTCCAAGCGATATTGCTTTGCGTTCAATCAGGTCCAGCAAACGGCCGGGCGTGGCGACAAGTATGTCGGCGCCAGGTGCAAGGTTGCGCGACTGAATGTTAATCGATGCGCCCCCTACAACAACCTGAACCCTTAGATGCGATTGCCGCACATAGGCGCGCAAGTTTGCGTTGATCTGATTGGCCAATTCTCGTGTCGGCGCAAGAATGAGCGCGCGACAGGTCTTCTGATCGGGTTTTTTCCCGACACTGATTAGATTTTGCACCAACGGCAACCCAAAGGCAGCTGTTTTGCCAGTTCCGGTCTGCGCAAGCCCCATTATATCGTGGCCTTTCAAGATGAGCGGAATGCACTCCTCTTGGATTGGCGTGGGGATATCATAACCTAGCTGGCCCAGTGTTTTAGTAATTGACGGTGCGAGTCCAAGATCCTCGAACCTTGTAGTGTGTTCGTTTGTCAAAATGACATGCCTTCCATATTGGCGTCACAAAATTTGCGCCAACAAAAATAAGCAGATGCACCGCTCTATGCGGTCGATCTGTCTCTTGCGGTTGCGGGTGGTAGCTCGTTCTTAGACCGAATATCTGTTGAACCGCTAACCCGACAGCACCCCGCGTGATCTGGGAACTTTTCTTCAATTGCCGATCTAGAATGACCAGCGGTGCGTTGTTTGCCCGAAACGCCAATTTTTGCGCTCGTATGTGAATTTGGGCGCTGCTCACGCGGCAGCCTAACGTCGAAGCGGGATATCGTATTGATGAGCGATAATGTCAAGAGCGCCGCGTAGTTCTAGTTTCCGGCATTGAAGTGACGTAACGGAATTTCTGAGTAGAAACGCCTTGAAACTGTCCAACTCTTGTGACTATTCTTAATTCCATATCGTGTTATGGCGAGCGGCTTTAATTAAAGATCACTGCAGTGGCGTCCCATTGTCTCTTTCCAAAAACATTGATGCTGGTGTGATGCCAAGCATTACACGACTACAAATGTAAGACCGACTTGGAAAAGGACTAACAATGGCTAGCGGAACAGTTAAGTGGTTTAACACCACAAAAGGCTATGGCTTCATACAACCTGAAGACGGCGGAAACGACATCTTTGTCCATATTAGCGCAGTGCAAGCTGCAGGTATGCAGTCGCTCGATGAAGGTCAAAAAATCAACTACGAAATCGTTCAGGACGAGCGTTCCGGAAAATCGTCTGCAGGCAATTTATCGGCCGGATAGTTGTCTTAATCATGGTTTACTTAGCCATCTGTCGGATAACGGCAGATGGTGAGATTCAAATAAATTCTCCGACATTTTAGCGGGAACACTGTTCAAGTGCACAACTGCGCTCTAGATAGGTTCATCTATCAATTGAAAGCGCAATATGACCAATATCGACTACTACTTCTTTTCAATTTCTCCTTTTACATATTTGGGACACCAAGCCATTGTCGATGTCGCCGCCAAGCATGGCGCAACATTGAACATCAAGCCTTCAAATCTGATGGCGATCTGGGAAGTCTCGGGCGCGGTTCCTCCGCCTCAACGCCCTCCTGTTAGGCAACGTCACCGACTTTTGGAAATCGTGCGTTGCGCGGATATCCGCGGTCTGCCAATTAACAAAACGCCTGCACACTTTCCGGTTGATGCTTCACTTGCCGACAATTCCATTATTGCGCTTGTTGAAATGGGTGAAGATCCGCTCAGCTATATGGGTGACGTTTTCGCGGCTGTGTGGGCCAATGACCAAGATATCTCGGACGAAACAGTGTTGTCCGATCTGCTGAAGAAACACGGCTTTGATGCAGATGCAGTTCTAGCAAAGGCCAAGACTGACGAGATTGCAGCCATTCGTGCAAGCAATGCACAGGATGCAGTCGATGCTGACGCAGTGGGTGTTCCCGCCTATGTGGTCAATGGCGAAGTGTTCTGGGGGCAAGATCGTGTTGAACACATCGATCATATGCTGACATCCGGTCGAGAGCCGTTCAGCGTCAGCTAGTCAGCCCAACCGATGGCGCTCCAAATTGCAAGAAATTTGTGGTGCATTACCTGTTATTTCAGCTAGCTATGTGCTTGCGCCGGCACAGATTACGAGGTATTTATTCCTGCAAATCAAAAAAAGGCGATGCAATGTTGTCTCATGACCGCATCTGGGCTGCCATCGATCGGCTGGCTGAAAAGCACGACTTCACACCGTCCGGGCTTGCTAAGCGAGCGGGACTGGATTCCACCACTTTCAATAAGTCGAAGAGATTTGCGGCGGACGGGCGCGCGCGCTGGCCATCGACCGAGTCGCTGGCCAAAATTATGCAAGCAACCGGTGCCAGTCTCCAAGAGTTTTTGGATTTAGTACCGGACACAGTCGCTTCCTCAGCAAACTCCCACGCTGACAACGCTGCGGCCCAATTTGGCGGTTTTCAAGAGGATGGCCAACCGCGGTTGCATGATATTCCAGTGGTCGGCATGGCCCAAGCTGGCGCTGGCGGCTTTTTCGACGATGCGGGCTTTCCAGCTGGACAGGGCTGGGACCAAGTGCAGTTCCCCGGTCTCAACAGTGAGGGAAACATTTACGCACTCGAAATCACTGGCGACAGCATGCTGCCGCTTTATCGAGAAGGTGACACGATAATTGTTTCGCCAAATGCTTCGGTCCGCAAAGGAGATCGGGTGGTCGTGAAAACTGCAGGCGGCGAAGTTATGGCCAAAATCCTTAAGCGCAAAACCGCGCAGACGGTCGAACTATCATCGGCCAATGATGCGCATGCGGACCTCGATTTTGAGATTGCCGACATTGAATGGATAGCCCGGATTTTGTGGGCCAGCCAATAGCTATCAGTTTTCCTTATAGAGTGAACCGTCCAATGCACTCGCAATCAGGGCAGCGGTTTCTTTGACTCCATATAGTGCAGCAAACGATCCAAAGCGCGGCCCCCGTTCTTGGCCGAGCAATGTGCGGTAGAGCGCGTTGAACCATTCACCTGTCACTGCTGGCGACCCATCTGGAGCGGTTTTCTTTGGGTCGTGATATCGGGTGTATTTTCGACCAACACTTAACACTGCATCTTGAATGGCTGCACCGTCCGTATCTTCAGGCAACTTTTGAAACACTGCGAGCAAATCTGTCAGCGCGCCGCGCTCTTCATCATCAGGTTGATGAAATGTTTTTGACGGCTTTACGAAATCATTAAAATAGCGGATCGCGTAACCAGCCAATTCATCCAATTTCGGGTGCGTTTGGGCTGTCACGCCTGGCGCATAGCGCGACATGAAGCCCCACAATACTTCGCGATTACTTGCGTTTGATGCGCTCACCAAATTGAGCATCATCGCAAATGATACGGGTATGCCATCTTCGGGTGGGCGTCCAGAATGAATATGCCAAACAGGGTTATTGAGCCGTTGTGCCTCGTCTTGCCGGTCATATGCATCCAGTTGCTGGAAATATTCGTCGACGGCTTTTGGAATTACATCAAAGTGCAGGCGCTTTGCGGTCCGCGGCTTCAGGAACATGTAATAGGCCAAGCTTTCTGTTGGCGCATAGGTCAGCCATTCATCGATCGTCAGACCATTGCCTTTCGATTTGGAAATCTTTTGGCCTTTGTCGTCTAAGAAAAGCTCATAGACATAGTGCTCGGGGGCCTTTCCACCCAGGGCATTGCAAATGCGGTCATAGACTATCGAGTTGGCCTGGTGGTCTTTCCCGAACATTTCAAAATGAACATCGAGAGCTGCCCAACGCATGCCAAAGTCGGGCTTCCATTGAAGCTTCACGGCACCACCAGTGACAGGCAATGTAGTCTCTTTACCATCCTCGTCATCAAATGTAATCGTGCCCGCTTCCACATCTATCGACTTAGTTGGCACATAAAGAACACGTCCCGATTTTGGCGATATTGGTAGGAATGGAGAATAGGTTGCTTGCCGCTCCTCGCCCAAGGTCGGCAGCATGATATCCATAATTTTTTGATAGTTCTTCAGTGCATTGAGCAGCGCATCATCAAACTTGCCCGATTTGTAGTATTCGGTTGAGCTGGCAAACTCATATTCAAAACCAAACCTATCCAAAAACCTGCGAAGCATTGCGTTGTTATTGTCACCAAAACTTTCTGCGTCGCCACCAAATGGGTTTGGCACAACGGTAAGCGGCATCTGCAGATATGGTTCTAGCGCTTCTACGTCTGGCACGTTGTCGGGTACCTTTCGCATGCCGTCCATATCATCCGAGAAGCAGATAAGTTTTGTTGCGACTTTGTCTTCGGTCAGCAAGCGGAAAGCCGTGCGCACCATTGTGGTACGCGCAACTTCTCCAAAGGTGCCCAGATGCGGCAATCCAGATGGACCGTAGCCAGTCTCGAAGAGCACCGTCTCGGGGAATCCCGATTTTTCGAAGCGCTTCAGGATCTTACGCGCTTCTTCAAACGGCCATGCCTTGCTCGCCTTCGCAGCTTCAACAGCAGCTGGCGTTATATCAAGTGGCGGCAATGCGGTGTTCGCGCTCATCGTGTTTTCCTGTGGTTTGAGACTGCGCGGCTATTTAGCCTATCACCGAAACAAAGAGAAGAGCTAAGCGCTTGCCTAGGCGATACATTTTTGCCTAATTGTTGGGAACTACTCTGGTTCAACGACAATTTCGCTTCGGGAGACGCGGATGAATAAACTAAATCAAGACGCAGCACTGGTGTATGTGATGGTGGCGACGGCATCAGCTGATAAAAAGCTGGTCGATCCTGAGCTAAAGCGGATCGGCGCAGTTTGCGATGTCTTGCCAATTTTTGATCAGATGACGCGCGATGATCTACAAAAATATTCATCTGACTGCCGAGCAATATTGGCAACGGAAGATGGTATTGCGAAGATTGTTTCGTTGATCAAGGAATCTCTACCCGTTCGGCTACAAGAGACCGCCTATGCATTAGCGCTCGACATAGCTGCATCTGATCTGTTTGTTCCCGCTGAAGAAATTAGCTTCTTACAGGAACTGGGCGATAGTTTAGGTATTAACAAATTGACGGTTGCCGCTTTGGAAGTTTCTGCACAGGTGCGCGCGCGCAGGCCCTGATCCGCGACAAAACGCACGCTCAGTTCAAAGCCTTGTGATTTGCCTTACTCAATCTACTGCGTCAGTACAGAAGATGAGCAGAGGTAAGTATGTCTGAACAAACCATTCGTCTAATCGCATTTCTTAGCATCTTTTCGACTATGGCAATTATTGAGCTTTGGGCGCCTCGCCTTGAACGCAACGAAATGCTGGGTGCACTGAAATCGAAGCGCTGGATAACAAATCTCTCCATGGTGGTGATTTCTTCAGTCTGCCTACGAAT
>JBCDFK010000146.1:0-5874 GCA_039178065.1 Pseudomonadota bacterium
GGGTATTGTAACCCAGCGTCCTGGCGAGTTAGACGAAACAATTCTGTCTCAGTGCAACACATTCGTTTCTATGCGCTTGGGTAATGATATCGACCAGGAGATCATGCGCAAAGCAATTTCGGGTGCATCTCGATCCTACATCAACTTTCTGCCTTCTTTGGCAAACCGCGAAGCAATTATGTTTGGTCAAGGTGTTTCAACGCCAATGCGAATGAAGTTCCTGACCATTCCTCAACATGAGCTGCCCGCCAACCATTTGATGGAAGAAGTTCAAGGTAAAGACCAAAGCGTCGACGATAAAATCGATCTAGCAACAATTCTGCATGATATTCGCTATCCAAAAATGGAAGAGAACAACTTCAGCCTGGATTCGTTATCTCCTCTTCCCGGTGATATTTCCGTTGGTCAGAAGGAGAGCATTTCCGATATTCGGGATGGCGATGTTCTGGCTAAAAACGAAGAGCTTTTCGCTCAAAATGCCCCACTGCGCAGGCAAACGGACAACGCTACAGCAAGTGATTTTGTCCGTGAGGGTCGGCGCCAAAACGACTCCGTAAGGCAAACAACAACGCCGCCCCCACTCGCAGGCGATAATACGCCTAGCGGCAACAGCTTGGTTAATCGCTTTCGAAAAAGCTAACAGTTCGAACGGATCAGCAGCGTGAGTTTAACCATCTAAGACTGACAAAAGCTGATCTGCCAAATGAGGCGGCGCTTTGAGGTCAAGACTAGCATTCATGTGCCGATAGCAGGCGTCGTAAGGTTCTATCGATTTAAGCAACAGCGCGGTTTCGACCGCCCGTTTTCGCCTTGTAAAGGTTTTGATCTGCGCGTTTCACGAACTTTGTCGCAGATTCGGCTCCATCCCAAAGGGCAAGTCCCATACTCGTGGTCACGCGGAAACTCACATTGTCAGCCTGGTAGGTAATTTCAGATACCGCATCACATATGCGTTCAGCGAGACGCTGCAATGATCTTGCATCTAAATTCGGTGCAAGAATAGCAAATTCCTCACCACCAATGCGTGCCACAACATCATGATAACGGGTATAGTCAAGCAGGCACTTGGTAACGCCGCGCAACACATCATCTCCAATGTCATGACCATAGGTGTCATTGACCTTTTTGAAATGGTCCAGATCCATCACGATCATGCCGAGCGGATGTCCAATCGCGGCAAACTCTTCCAAATACTGATTGAGTGCGTCATCAAAATACCGACGGTTTTGTAGTCCAGTCAAAGGGTCGGTCAAAGCAGCTTGCTGAAAAGTTTCCGTTTTCTTTGTCAGGTTTTGCGTTTCTTCCGATAGTCGCCCATGTTCGCGGGCGTTACGTCGAATAGTGGGGTAAATACCGGCTATTCCCGCAACCACACATACTGCCAAAATCAAACAGACGGAAAACACATATGATTTAATGCTCTCTAGTCCAGCACTCACTTCAGCATTATTGACGATGCTTAAAATTCTAGAGAGGTCGGTCACCGACAGATATGTCAGCAATCCGGCGAGCGATAAAAGTATCAAATACCCCAGAAATATTATTTCAGACCTGTAAAGGCGCATTCACCGGTTCCCACATAAGTTGGCAGACCTTAGGACAAGAAACTTTCAGTAGGGTTAAGTCTGCGCGTGCAACTTAAGGTATTCTAGTTTTTATGAAGACAACCTTGCATAAAATTTAAGCAAAAAGGCGCTTACACGGCTTTTCGAATCCAATTTTCATCCAGCTGGTTACGAAACCATGTCATTTGACGCTTCGCATACTGTCTGGTTGCGATTTTTGACAATTCGATAGCTTCATCCAGTGCCAACCCGCCATCAAGATACGCGCTAAGTTGCTGTACCCCAATCGCCTTCATCGCGGGCATTGACGCAGGCAGATGAAGGCTCTTCATGGCCTGCACCTCCTCCGTGGCGCCTAACTCGACCATCTGATCAAACCGTTTGTCGATCCGTTGGCGCAAAGCGTCTCGAACTGGTTCCAAGACTATACGCTCAATCGTTTCGTGCTTCACCAACGCACTTCCTTTTTGGTTTTGCCAATAATGAATCGATTTGCCAGTCGTCTCAAGCACTTCAAGCGCCCGTAAAATGCGTTGCCCATCTGAGGGATTGAGAGATTGTGCAGCAGCCGGGTCTTGCGACTGCAAGATTCGGTGCAATTCGGATGCACCCTGCTCTTCAAACCGAGAGCGCCATTTTTCTCGAACAACATCATCGATCTCTGGCATCGGCGAAAGACCACCCTGCAGAGCGCGAAAGTAAAGGCCTGTGCCTCCCACGAAGACAACGTGCTGCGTTTTCTCGAGTTTCGCCAATGTCTTTGCAACATCTTTGAGCCAATGACCCGTAGAATACTGGTCAGAAGGCGCGCAATGCCCATACAAGAAATGTGGGGCTTGATCCAGTTCCTCATCGTCTGGTCGCGCCGTTAAAAGACGAAGAACATCATACACTTGCATCGAATCTGTGTTGATTATTACACCCTGTTTCTGACGCGCAATATCAATCGCTAGCGCTGATTTACCACTCGCCGTTGGCCCGGCAATCAAAGTTGCGTTGGTCCACATGGGTTTTGCAGCTCTCCATGAATAAATCAGCCGCACTATGGCCGCCAGATGTTGCGATACATTTCCAGTTCGCATAGGACCAGCGCAGTCGCAACCCTTTCAACGGAACCTTTCATGCCATCGCAAAGCTCTCACACGGTAACGTTGATCGCGAAACCTGGTAGTGCGGCTCTCACCAAAGAGATCGCACTACGATGTTCTGCAGCCATCGAAGCACGTTCTATCGACTGGTTAAGCAACGACCAAGCGCTCGATTTAGAAATCGAAGCTCATCTTGAAGGCCTGGAAAAAAAGCTCAAACCCTTTATCGGTGCACTGCCAATCGATATCGCGATACAAGCGTCTGCCATTGAACGCCGCAAAAAGATTCTTATAGCCGATATGGACTCAACCATGATCCGGCAAGAATGCATCGACGAACTCGCCGCGGAAGCAGGCATCAAGGATCACATCGCGAGCATCACGGCGCGGGCGATGAATGGCGAAATCGAGTTTGAAGCTGCGTTAGAAGAACGCGTTGCCTTGCTGGAAGGCCTATCAACAAATGTCATTGATCAAGTTATCGCAACCCGAATTGAATTGATGCCAGGCGGGTTAGAACTCGTTCGTACCATGCGGAAAAACGGTGCCTATTGTGCGCTGGTATCAGGTGGATTTACTGAATTCACGAGCCGAATTGGCGAAATGATTGGGTTTCAAGAAAATCGCGCCAACACGCTTCTGCATAGCGGCGGAAAACTTACAGGCAAAGTCGGCATGCCAATTTTAGGCAAACAAGCAAAGGTTGATGCGCTTTGCGAAATCGCAATCAAATTGGGACTAACACCACAAGAGGCAATCGCTGTGGGAGACGGTGCAAATGATCTAGGCATGTTAGAATTGGCCGGTACCGGTGTCGCTCTTCACGCAAAACCGGCTGTTGCCGCACAAGCCGATATCCGCATTGACCATGGCGACCTAACCTCCCTACTGTACATCCAAGGTTACAAAGCAAACGAAATCTCGAATTGAAGTCCGAATGCGACGCGGCGACTGTATTACGACTGAACGGCTCTATCTGCGCCATTGGGACAAGGCCTCCGATGGCAGCGCATTTCATCGGCTAAACAACGATCCGGATGTAATGCACTTCTTTCCGGGTCGCAGAACACGTAGCGAAAGCGATGCACTTTTGGACCGAATTGAGCAGCAAATTGTTCGAAATGGATACAGTTGGAGTGCAATAGAGTTGCGCAGCACCAACGAAATCATTGGTTTTGGCGGCATCGCTAAGGTCGAAGAAAATTTCCCCAATGGTCCATCCGCTGAAATAGGTTGGCGGTTTGTGCCAGAAGCATGGGGTACTGGTTACGCCAGCGAAATGGGGAAAGCGGTGCTGCGCTATGGATTTGAACGGCTGCGACTGCCAGAAGTTCTTTCATTTGCCGTGGTGGCAAACAAAAAGTCATTCGCTGTAATGAAACGCATTGGGATGCAGCGCTTTGAGCAAGGGGATTTTGATCACCCCAATATAGATGCAGACAAATTTCCCAAATTATTGCGTCATCACTGCTACCGTTTGGATCGCAGCATTTGGCAAAAACAAAAAGCGGCTGAGTGAACTCAGCCGCTTTTGTTCGATCAACCGAACTGTTTAATCAATGCGAATAGTCACAAATTGCAGGTTTCCATCCTTGTCCGCAATCATCAAAAGAGCATTGCGGCGATCTTCTTTTTTCAAGCTTTCGATCGCAGCTTCCACCTCCTCTGGGCTTTTCACGGATTCCTGTGCAATTTCGACAATGACCTGACCAGCCGCAACGCCCTTATTGGCAGCAGCCGAACCGGCCTCAACCGCCGATACGACAACGCCGCTATCGACACTTTCGCTGATTTCAAACTCTTCCCGCACATCATCAGTCAATTCTGATAATGTCATACCGTACATTTCAACCGAACTTGCTTTTTCCGGCTCTTCAGAACCTCCGCCTGAGGAACTGGCTGAAGCCAGTTGTTCGCCATCTTCCAGGCGCCCGAGTGTTACTTCTACGGTTTCGCGCTCACCCTTGCGGACCACCACAACATCAACAGCTTTTCCAACCGGTGATTCAGCAACAATACGTGGCAAATCGCGCATTTCATCAATATCTTTGCCATCAAAAGTGACGATAACGTCACCAGGTTGAATGGTTCCATCGTCCACCGGACCGCCTTCTATAACGCCAGCGACCAAGGCGCCCATTGCCTCGTCCATACCAAGGCTTTCAGCGATATCATCGGTTACCGGTTGAATGCGAACGCCTAGCCAGCCGCGTCGTGTTTCACCAAACTCTCGCAACTGATCAATCACATTTGTTGCAAGTTCGGATGGAATAGAAAATCCAATTCCAATCGAGCCGCCCGACGGTGAAATAATAGCTGTGTTGATGCCAATGACTTCGCCATCCATGTTAAACAGCGGACCGCCCGAATTACCACGGTTGATCGCAGCATCGGTCTGGATGAAGTTATCGTAAGGACCGGACTGAATATCGCGGCCAATAGCAGAAACAATACCGGTTGTCACTGTCCCACCAAGACCAAATGGGTTTCCGATTGCAAGCACCCAATCGCCTACTCGCATCACATCAGAATCACCAAACGGCACTGCTTTAAGCGCGCGCTTGGTCGGATCGACCTTGAGCACTGCAATATCGGTCTTAGGATCACGGCCAATGATTTCCGCGTCTAGTCGCGAACCATCACTGAAATTGGCGACGACTTCATCGGCATCTGCAATCACATGATTATTTGTTATGATGATGCCTTCTTCTGCATCAATCACGAATCCAGAGCCCAGTGACTGAACTTGTCTTGGTGTGGACGGGCCATTATTGCCAGGCTGATTTTCAAAAAACTCGTCAAAAAATTCTTGAAACGGCGAACCTTCTGGAAGCTGTGGTCGCGGTACGTTGCGATCACCGGGCGAGCCAGACACGGTTTGCGATGTCGATATATTGACCACAGAGTCGATCAGGCTCTCGGCAAGGTCCGCAAGAGAAACCGGCCCACTTTGGGCATATGCTGGATTTACCATCGAGATTTGTGGCGCGACTGCTGGCGCGGTGCCAGCCACTATGGCAACCGACAAGACCGCAATTCCAGCACGTTTCACTGATGTAAGAAACTTTGCCCCTGGCATTGAAAAATTCATTTGGTCCTCCAAAGAAGCTGCAGTGCCGCAGCAGAGTTATTTTGTTACGTTGCTAAAGAAATAGGCCTCAATCAAGGTCACGCAAAGCCCCTATAACGACAAAGTGACAAAACGTGGTCCAAATGGTTGA
>JBCDFK010000147.1:0-5870 GCA_039178065.1 Pseudomonadota bacterium
CATGTTTGCGTGCCTGCTCTTTAGAAAGACCGCGAATCATCTGCGGCATCATCACATTTTCAAGCGCAGAAAATTCGGGCAGCAAATGGTGAAACTGATAAACATAGCCAACATCATTGCGACGGCGCGCAGTGCGTTGACGATCTGTTAGCCCAGAACACGCCTGCCCCGACAAAAGTACTTCGCCGCCATTGGGTTTCTCTAAAAGGCCTGCGGTATGCAAAAGCGTTGACTTGCCAGCACCTGAAGGTGCAACTAATGCGACCATCTCTCCGGTCTGGATTGTCAAACTCGCATCTTTAAGAACCTCAAGGCGCGAGCCAACTTCGTCGTAGTGACGACTGACACTCTTTAGCTCGAGTACGGGTGTTTTAGCTTTGGCCATCACTCATACCTCAGTGCTTCGACTGGATCGAGTTTTGCGGCCCGGCGCGCAGGAATGATTGCTGCCAAAAAAGACAGTGCCAATGCCAACAAAATGACGGACATTGTTTCTGTGAAATCCATCTGTGCTGGAATTTCACTTAAGAACCGCACCGTCGGATCCCAGACATCTGTGCCGGATACCCAATTCATAATTCGCTGGATACTCCGAATATTGAGACAAACCAGCACGCCAAGCACAACCCCAGCCGCAGTGCCAACCAACCCCACGCCAGTTCCTGCCATAATGAAGATACGCAAAATTGAATTTTGCGAAGCGCCCATGGTTCGCAGTATTGCAATTCCCCTGCCCTTCTCTTTAACCAGCATGATCAAAGAAGAAATGATATTGAGCGAAGCCACAATAACAACGATGGACAAAATCAAAAACATGGCGTTGCGTTCAATTACGAGTGCAGAAAAGAAAGCACTGTTGCGCTGTTGCCAATCACTGATAATAACTGGCCTTCCAGAAGCTGCGACAACATCCGTTTTATAATTGTCGACCGAATCTGGATCGTCGACGAACACCTCTATAACTTGAACAATGCCTTCTTGGTTGAAATAAAGCTGAGCTTCTTCAAGTTGCATAAAAACAATTGACGTGTCGTACTCCGACATACCCATCTCAAAAATCGCTTCAACGGGGTATGATTTTACGCGCGGTGTTGTTCCAAATGGTGTCACATCTCCCTCTGGTGAAACCAGCGTTAAGCTGTCTCCCACCAAGAGACCCAGATTTTGTGCCATGCGAATGCCGATCGCGACACCATTGCCATTCTGATAAGACTCTAATGAACCCTCTTTTATATTTGTCGCAACCGATTCAAGTTGGGCAAAATCTTCCGAGCGAATACCGCGTACGAGCGCACCTGTTCCAGCACCAACGTTTCCAGATGCGAGTGTTTGGCCCTCCAATAGAGGCAGAGCGAGCGTCACGCCCTCCACGCCAGCGATCCGTTTGGCAACTTCATCATAGTCGTCGAGCGGTGTATCGGATGCTTGGACGATGACATGACCATTCAATCCCAAAATCCGATCCAACAACTCAGCTCGGAATCCGTTCATCACTGCCATGACTATAATCAGTGCTGCTACGCCTAAGGTAACACCTAGCAGCGAGATAATAGTAACGATGGAAACTGCACGTTCTTGCTTGCGCGGCTTAAGGAAGCGCCATGCCACCATGCGTTCAAATGTCGAAAATGGCTTGCTTCGTCCATCTGGTCTTTCGCCAATAGCGTCGGTCATGGTGCTTTGCGCTGTTGTCGCATCGGTCAAGGCTAGCCTCCTGCTACAACTTTGTTGATCGCTGCATCGAGCGTCAGATCTTCACGTTCGCCAGTTGCGCGGTTTTTCAGTTCTATTTCTCCAGATGCAACGCCCCGCGGCCCAATTATGATTTGCCAAGGAACGCCGATCAAATCAGCGGTGGCAAACTTAGCGCCAGCTCGGTTGTCTGAATCATCCAGCAATGGATCAATCCCAGCCTTGGTCAATTCATTGTAGGCCTTTTCAGACCATTCATCGCAAGCTGCATCACCTGATTTCATGTTGATGATGCCAGCACCAAATGGTGCTACCGATTCTGGCCAGATTATACCATTTTCATCGTGCGATGCTTCAATGATTGCTGCGACCAAGCGCGATGGGCCAATACCGTAAGACCCCATTGAAACGAAATGCTCCTTACCGTCTGGCCCCATAACCTTAGCGTTCAGTGGCTCTGAGTATTTGGTGCCAAAATGGAAAATATGGCCAACTTCAATGCCACGCGCAGACACTTTTTTATCATCCGGAAGAGCATTCCAAGCAGCTTCGTCGTGCATTTCATCTGTCGCAGCGTAAGGCGTGGTCCATGCGTCTACAAGTTCCGCCATTGCCGCGTCGTCACTAAAATTCAACGCTGTGTCTGCAACCGACATATTCATGAATTCGCTTTGGCAAAATACTTCGCTCTCACCTGTGTCGGCCAAGATTATAAATTCATGGCTCAGATCTCCGCCAATTGGCCCAGTGTCCGCGCGCATTGGAATCGCTTTCAAGCCAAGCCGTTCAAATGTCGATAGGTAAGCTACAAACATCCGGTTATAGGCGGCCTTTGCGCCTGCAAAGTCTAGGTCAAAGGAGTATGCATCTTTCATCAAAAACTCGCGCCCACGCATAACGCCAAATCTAGGACGCACTTCATCCCTGAACTTCCACTGAATGTGGTAAAGGTTGAGAGGCAAGTCTTTGTATGATTTCACATAGGACCTAAAGATCTCAGTGACCATTTCCTCATTGGTCGGACCAAAGAGCATATCGCGTTCATGGCGATCTTTAATCCTCAGCATCTCCTGACCGTAATCGTCGTAGCGGCCACTTTCACGCCAAAGATCAGCTGATTGTATCGTTGGCATAAGAATTTCATTCGCGCCGGCACGGTTTTGTTCTTGGCGTACGATATCGCAAATCTTGTCGAGCACTTTTTTTCCAAGCGGCAACCAGGAATAAATGCCCGCCGATTGTTGCCTTATCATACCGGCACGCAACATCAGGCGATGGGAGACAATTTCAGCCTCTTTCGGATTTTCCTTTAGGATTGGAAGAAAGTATTGGGATAGACGCATTGGTTTTTCCGGCGTTGGGTGACCATAAAGCCACGAGAATCAGTCAGTCTTAAGGCAGTGTTTGCAAAGTGTTTAAGACGTGCCCGAACGAATTGAAAGCGTTTCGATGCCACCGAACCGTTTTCTCCCAATACAAGAACGTCCATTTACCCATTCCCAAATTGGCACAGTTTTTGTTGAATTTTTTTAATGACATACCTGCGACATCTTGCTAGGTAATTTGTCTGAGTTGTGGAGAGATCTACGACGAAGGCACGAGTGAAGTCTTGGGAGGATCTTGATTTTACGCGCTTAAGTGCAGCGACCCTTCGGGGTTTAGTTGAAATCACACTCGTAGAGAAAATGGCAGGACCACGTCCTGCCATTTTTTATTGTCCAATTCCTAGGATGATTGCGCTCCAAATTGCGGCACAAATTCGGGGAAATCTGCAATGCCAAGACCCAGCACTACCGTCAAATAATAAAATGCAGCGAACACCACGCAAGCTATCCCCGTGGTGATCATGAGTTTCTTGCCGATTCGAGAATCAGACGGCGCACCAGGTTCAGTTCCCAGCGTGATATCATCGGTTTCCCGCTGACTGCGCACACCAAACGGAAGGACGGCAAAAAGCACGGTCCACCAAATTATAAAGAAGATAGCAAAAGCGGATAATAGCTGCATTACGCTTGCTCCAACTCGATCAGCGTTCCATCAAAGTCTTTGGGATGCAAAAACAAAACTGGTTTTCCATGCGCACCGGTCTTTGGTTCGCCATCGCCGAGCACCCTAATGCCGTCCTGTTTTAGCCGATCGCGAGCGACCAAAATATCATCAACCTCATAACACATGTGATGCATGCCACCGGCAGGGTTCTTTTCAAGAAACGCGGTGATCGGTGACGCTTCTCCTAAGGGCTCGAGTAACTCAGTCTTGGTGTTCTCGACCTCCACAAAGACAACGGTAACACCATGCTCTGGCAACAGCTGAGGTGCCGACACTTTGGCACCTAGCACAAGCTTATACTTTTTTATTGCTGCCTGAAGATCAGGTACCGCAATTGCCACATGGTTTAAGCGCCCGAGCATTTTTATCCTCTAAACTTTGTCGACCATAACAGTCGTAACTGGTTTTTTGCCCCATACATTGCGTACCGCTGCACGAGCCGCTTTGCGCGCTGCATCCTCAATGAGGTCGAGATCTTTGCGCCGTGCGCGCGGCATGGATTCAACAGCTGCAACAACCGCATCATAGACGATATCTTCCATATCTTCGCCACGGTGATCTGTCGCAGGGATGCCGATACAGACTACTTGTGGGTCAACCAACAATTCATTGGATCTATCAAGTATGATGCTCACCGAGATGTGCCCTGCAAACGATAATCCGCGTCGTGCAGTGACGCCAACAATGTCAGCATCACCAATCACACGGCCGTCCTTGTAGATTTCTCCGTGCGGAATATCGTCGATAATCTCCGGCCTTCCGGGCGCTAAACGCACGAGATCGCCATTGCGGACATCCATCACATCTTGAATGCCACTCTCGCGCATAAGTTTTGAATGGGCGGTTAGGTGTGCCGCCTCTCCATGTACAGGAATACCAATTTGCGGCCGCGTCCACTCATACATCTGACGCAGTTCATTGCGGCGCGGATGGCCCGATACGTGTACCAGGTTGTCCTTGCTATCTTCGATGATGGTTACACCCATATCGATCAAACGGTTCATGGTTTCTAGTATCGGTTTCTCGTTCCCTGGAATGGAGCGCGATGAGTAAACAACGGTATCTCCTGCTGTCAGTGCAACATCCCGCATCTCGTCTCGACTGAGTTTGGCCAGGGCTGCCCTGCTCTCGCCTTGCGACCCAGTGAGAATGATGACGACTTTGTCGCGCGGAATGTAGCCGTACTCCTCCTCGGACAAGAATTCTGGAACGCCTTCCATGTAACCAAGTTCGGATGCTACTTCGACAACGCGTTTCATTGAACGGCCAAGTAGTAGTGTCTGCCGTCCCGCCGCTTCTGCAGCCAGTGCGATCGATTTAATGCGCCCCACATTGGAAGAAAAAGTTGTTACTGCAACGCGACCGGTGGCCTTATCGATCACTTGCCGCAATCCTTCAGAGACCTCTTGTTCCGATGGGCTTTCGCCATCGCGCATAGCGTTGGTTGAATCACAAATCAGCGCCAACAGTCCCGCATCGCCCAAAGCTGTGAATGCGTTTGCATTTGTGATCGGACCCATTGATGGCGCGATGTCGTTCTTCCAATCACCTGTGTGTAGCACTGTGCCAAGCGGCGCTGTGATTGCAATTGAAACCGGCTCGGGAATCGAGTGCGTCACGGCGAGTGCTTGAATTTTAAACGGACCCACTTGGAAGCTTCCGCCAGCGTCAAAGCTTGTCACCTTGATTTTTGGTGCATCTCTCTCACCAACAGCTTTACTTTCGAGCATACCCGCACCAAACGGCGTCATGTAAACAGGAACATCTCCATCAGGCGCGATCATAGGATACAGCGACAGCAGTGCTCCATAGTGGTCTTCATGTGCATGAGTAATGATGATTGCTTCAACATTGTGCTTTTCTGATTCCAGGAAGCGGATATCTGGCAGCACCAAATCGACACCTGGCAAATGAGGCCCTGGGAATGTCACACCCACATCCATCACGATCCATTTGCGATTTGTGGCAGGACCATAGCCATACATGGCCAGATTCATACCTATTTCTCCGACACCGCCAAGCGGGACGAAGACTAGTTCATTGTTATCTTTTGTCATTCAGTTCAATTGAACCCTTATAAATCTTGTATCTTCATTTGCTTATATGCGGGTAGAAGATATCTCCCGCAG
>JBCDFK010000148.1:0-5858 GCA_039178065.1 Pseudomonadota bacterium
GCCGATTAATAAACACGGCAGCTACGCGCGGCCGCTCCTCAGCAACGCCGGTTTCTTTCTCGACGATTGAAGCAAGCGCCACAAACTCTTCAATGTTCTCAATTGGCAAATCCGCAGTCCGTTTTGCCCAAATTTGGTCCACCAATTTGGTTTGTTGGGCTTCCATGCGTTCAACAATATCGGCGCGTGTTGTCCCACGTGCAAATCGCTGAGTATCTGCGATCAGTGTGCCTTCAGCGGGAATCTCTGTCGGCATGTCGCCTTCAAGAATTTCGTTGGCTGCAATGCGTTGCATTGCTTGATAGACCGTCATGCCTTCAACAATCGTCAATGGATGAAGGATCGCTCGCCCTGAAACCAATGTGTCCATAACTTCCTGCATGGAAGCACCACTCTTGATCTCGTATTCGCCGGCCTTCATGGCCTCTTCTTGGTTGAACGCCCGCACGCCCCATTCAAAAATCCGAGCATCTGAAACGATGTTTTTGCGGGCCAAGCTATTTGCGATCTGGCTAATGCTTGCACCACTCAGTACCTCGTAATTTGTTGCCTGGGCGAGCGGACCTTCACCCTCAAATTGGGTTTTTCCATAGAAAAAGATACCTGCCAAAAGCACCAAGCAAAGGACGAACAGCGAGAACATGAAGTTAAAGAAAACGACAACTTGGTTGCGTGCAGACTTCGCCCGCTTTCGATTGGGCGGCGCAACACCGGGCTGGGGCCGAATTGCCTGGCTTGCAGATTGTGGGATCACAGGTTCTGCGGATCTTGAGGCCACAGGATCAGATGAAGCCGCTGGCCGCGCAGGTTTATTATCGCCGCGTCCAAATGGTACTTGATCGTTCAATTCCCAGCCTTTCGAAACTTCTGAATTAGAAAATTTACCGACTTGATCTGGACTAGTTCAAGCAGGAAATTGCTAGATAATGTTGCCCCAACTGCCTCCTATTATAAAGGCAATGTGGCGGAAAAAATGCACTTATGTTCAGCTTGTGTACCGCTTAAGTACAAGTGATGCATTGGTTCCTCCAAATCCAAACGAATTTGTCAAAGCAACATCGACTTTGCGTTCGCGTTTTTGGTGCGGCACAAGATCAATGGCTGTTTCAACCTCTGGATTGTCAAGATTAATGGTCGGCGGGACGACCTGGTCACGAATGGCCAATGCACAGAAAATCGACTCAACAGCACCTGCAGCACCAAGCAAATGCCCAATGGCAGATTTTGTTGAACTCATGGATACGCCGCTCGCCGCATCGCCAAGCAGGCGCTCAACGGCCCCTAGCTCGATAGTATCGGCCATCGTCGAGGTGCCGTGTGCATTGATGTAGTCGATGTCCGACGGCTGCAATCCTGCGCGTTTAAGCGCGGCACGCATGCAGCGTTCTGCGCCGTCACCGTTTTCCGACGGTGCGGTAATATGGAATGCATCACCCGACATGCCGTAACCAACGACTTCGGCGTAAATTTTAGCACCGCGCGCCAATGCATGCTCAAGTTCTTCTACGACAACGATACCGGCACCCTCACCCATCACAAATCCATCGCGATCGCGATCATAAGGGCGAGAAGCTTTCGTTGGCTCATCGTTGCGAGCGGTGGAAAGGGCGCGACAAGCGGCAAAACCTGCCAACGAGATGCGGCTAATTGGCGATTCGCTGCCACCAGCAACCATCACATCAGCGTCGCCGAGTGCAATGATACGGCTGGCATCGCCAATCGCATGTGCACCTGTCGAACACGCGGTAACAACTGAATGGTTTGGGCCTTTGAGCTGATGCTTGATCGACACATGTCCGCTGGCCAAATTTATGAGACGTCCGGGTACAAAGAACGGTGATAAGCGCTTAGGCCCCCGTTCTTTAATCAAGATACCGCCTTCGACCATTCCTTCGATGCCGCCGATGCCTGAACCAATCAACACGCCTGTTGAGTTTTGATCCTCGGCGGTTTGCGGATGCCAATCTGCGTCAGCAAGTGCTTGGTCTGCTGCTGCAACGGCATAAACAATAAAAGGATCGACTTTACGCTGTTCTTTGGCTTCCATCCAATCGTTCGGATTGTATGTTCCGTTTGTGCCATCTCCGCGCGGAATTTCGCAGGCAATTTGGGCCGGCATATCTTCAACTTCGAAAGAGGTTACTTTCACAGCACCACTCTCGCCATTGAGCAATCGAGCCCAGCTGCTCTCAAGCGTCGCACCTAGTGGCGACACCATTCCAGCACCGGTAATGACTACACGTCTAAGGGTCATGGCAAAATTCGGGCCGGAACTTATTAAGCCCGGCCCGATTCAAACGCTTAAGCGTTTGCTTTTTCGATAAATTTCACAGCATCGCCAACAGTCAGAATTGTTTCTGCTGCGTCGTCTGGAATCTCTACGCTAAACTCTTCCTCAAATGCCATAACGAGTTCAACTGTGTCCAAGCTGTCAGCGCCCAGATCATCGATGAAGCTTGCGCCTTCAGCGACTTTTTCTGCGTCTACACCCAGGTGTTCAACAACGATTTTTTTTACTCGGTCTGCGACGTCGCTCATGTGAGAGTCCCTCGAATTTTAATTTCCTCGTCAGTGTGACTAGCGATACACGCTCATCTAATCAAGCGGTTTCGTTCACCTGACTACAATTTTGTTGATAGTTCACAGCGGCCCGTACTTGGTCAAATCATGGCCATGCCACCATTTACGTGTAGCGTCTGGCCCGTCATATAAGCCGCCTCATCGCTCGCCAAAAAGGCAACTGAAGATGCAACTTCATCGCCAGTTCCCATGCGTTTCATAGGAATCGCACCCAAAATTGTGTCTTTTTGCTTGTCATTCAGCTTTTCGGTCATCGCGCTGGCGATAAAACCAGGTGCCACACAATTTACAGTGACGTTACGGCTGGCAATTTCTTGAGCCAAAGATTTAGAAAATCCAATCATTCCAGCTTTGGAAGCGCAGTAATTGGCTTGTCCGGGGTTGCCCGTAACACCAACAATTGACGTGATGTTGATAATCCGGCCAAACCGACGGCGCATCATTGGGTGGGTCAGCGCACGCGTGAGGCGAAATACTGAAGACAAATTGACGTTTATTACATCGTCCCAGTCCTGATCAGACATGCGGACAAACAAGCCATCTCGGGTAATTCCGGCATTATTGACCAGAATATCAACGCCTTCCAGCGTTTCTTCAGCTTTTTCCCCTAACGCCGCAACAGCGTCAATATCAGAGAGATTTGCAGGGAAAACATGTGTGCGTTCGCCCAATTCCTGCGCCAAGGCGTTCAGTTTTTCTTCGCGTGTTCCGTGAAGACCTACAGTAGCGCCTTGCGCATGCAGCATCCGTGCGACAGATTCGCCAATTCCGCCCGAAGCACCCGTTACCAGCGCTTTGCGCCCTTCCAATTCAAACATCGATGACCCTCAAGCTACTTTTATCAGTTATTATGCGTGTGATTCTAGAAAGCTGTCTATATCGGCCGGTGTGTTGATGGCAACGCCGCTCAATTCCCGGTCTATACGCCGCGCCAGGCCGGTTAGCACTTTTCCGGCACCGACTTCTGCCAGTTCCGTCACACCATTGGTACTGAACCATTCAACAGTTTCGCGCCAGCGCACCTGACCTGTCACTTGTTTCACGAGCAAATCAATCAATGTCGCTGGATCCGATTCTGCGGCAACATTCACATTTGTTACGACGGCCACGGCTGGAGTGTTCGATTTTACCTGACTTAGAGCTTCAGCCATCGCGTCTGCCGCTGGCTGCATCAAAGCGCAGTGAAACGGCGCAGAAACAGGCAGGATCAATGCGCGCTTCGCACCGGCTTCTTTGGCCGCATCGGCGGCGGTTTCAACGGCATCTTTTGAGCCGGAAATGACAAGTTGGCCGCCGCCATTGTCATTGGCGATTTGGCAGACGCCGTCCTTCGCAGATCCCGCATCAGCGCAGATTGATTTAACGACTTCATCTTCAAGCCCAATAATGGCGGCCATTGCGCCAACGCCAACCGGCACTGCAGCCTGCATGGCATTACCGCGAATACGAAGAAGGCGCGCGGTATCCGCAAGTGTAAAAGTGCCTACGGCTGCGTGGGCGGCATATTCGCCCAATGAGTGGCCTGCCACATAGGAAACCTTATCACCTAATACGAAGCCTTTTGCTTCCAAAACGCGGACGATGGCCACCGATACCGCCATAAGTGCAGGTTGCGCGTTGGCTGTCAGTGTCAAAGTTTCAATCGGCCCGTCGAAGATCGTAGAAGAGAGCTTTTCGCCCAAAGCTTCATCAACTTCCTCAAATACAGCTTTAGCTTCTGTATATGTGTCGGCCAGCTCCTTACCCATGCCGACGGCCTGACTACCCTGACCGGGAAATGTGAATGCGAGTGTCATCAATGCTCTCCAAACGTTTTCAGGGGAATGGGGACGTGGGCTTCAATTGTCAAGGTTTTGCCTTGCTTATCAAGCTTTACTTACGGCGATGACGGCGCTGTACATTCACATAAAAATAGCTAATCCACAAAAAATGAGACTTTTTAGCGGATATCTCCTTCTAGCTACTTATTCTTGTCTTATAAGTCGTTTAGGGCGCGTATTTGTAACAATGGAGCGGTAGAATGAAAATTGCGATTCTTGGTGGCGACGGTTTTGTAGGATGGCCCACTTCCCTTCACTTGTCCGATCAGGGCCACGAAGTTCACATCATCGACAATCTTTCTCGTCGCTGGATCGACACAGAGCTTGGTGTTCAATCACTCACGCCGATGGACTCGATCCAAGAGCGCACACGCATCTGGCATGAGAAGACGGGACGACGAATTCACTTTCACCTAATTGATCTTGCTCAAGACTACGACATTTTGAAAAATTGGCTTGCTGAGAATCGCCCTGATGCAATCGTTCACTTTGCTGAACAGCGTGCAGCCCCCTACTCCATGAAATCTGACCGGCACAAAAATTACACGGTCAATAACAATGTGAGCGCAACGCATAATTTGCTCAACGCAATGGTTGAAGTTGATTTGGATGCTCATCTTGTTCATTTAGGCACAATGGGTGTTTACGGATACTCGACGGTAGGCGCTGCTATCCCCGAGGGCTACCTACCCGTTGGCGTCGAGACAATGGACGGAAACACGGTAGAGCAAGAAATTCTATATCCGGCCAACCCTGGCTCGATCTACCATATGACTAAGTGTCTGGATCAATTGGTTTTTCAGTTTTATGCTAAAAATGACCAGGTGCGTATTACGGATTTGCACCAGGGCATTGTTTGGGGCACGCACACCGAACAAACTCGGTTGCATCCACAGTTGATCAATCGGTTCGACTATGACGGCGACTACGGCACGGTCCTCAATCGCTTTCTAATTCAGGCGGCTATTGACTATCCGCTGACGGTGCACGGCACTGGCGGCCAAACCCGCGCTTTCATCCACATTCAAGATTCGGTTCGTTGCATTGAGCTGGCATTGGCAGCGGCACCCAAGCGGGGCGATCGCGTCAAGATATTCAATCAAATGACCGAAACCCATCGCGTTCGAGATTTAGCTGAAATGATATCCAAATTGACCGGTGCGAAGATCGCCTATCTTCCAAATCCTCGTAAGGAAGCGGCAGAAAACGATTTGGTTGTTAAAAACGATCAGTTTGTTGCACTGGGTCTTAGATCCATCACTTTGGCAGATGGCCTGCTAGACGAAGTGATGGAAGTCGCGAAAAAGTTTGCCTATCGGGTGGATCGTAGTCGCGTTCCTGCTGTTTCTGCATGGACCAAGGACATCGCCGAGAAGGTGGAAACAGACCCCGAGAACACGCGTTTGAAGGCCGTATCATAAGTGCCTTCTAAATACGCTTATGTTACGCTGGTTACCA
>JBCDFK010000149.1:0-5842 GCA_039178065.1 Pseudomonadota bacterium
GTTGCTAAAAGCTTAATCCACGTAACCATGCCGTATGGTGAATGGTTCGTTGTCAGAACATGCACATTTGCACCAAAAAAAACCGGCGTGGTTCGCCGGCTTCTGAACTCTCAAAATTACCATTTAAAACTAGCTATCGACCTTAAGCACTTGGATGAATGCCTCTTGTGGGATTTCCACCCGACCAAACTGGCGCATCCGTTTCTTGCCTTCTTTTTGCTTGTCGAGAAGCTTACGCTTACGACTGACGTCTCCGCCATAACACTTGGCAGTCACGTCTTTACGCATAGCGGAGATTGTTTCCCTTGCGATAACTTTGCCGCCAATAGCTGCTTGGATGGGAATTTTGAACATTTGGCGAGGAATGAGGTCTTTTAGTTTTTCGCACATGACCCGACCGCGCTTTTCAGCTGCGGATCGGTGAACGAGCATTGAAAGTGCGTCAACAGGTTCTTCGTTGACGAGCACACTCATTTTCACCAAATCGCCTTCTTTGTATTGGGCAATTTGATAGTCAAAGGATGCATAGCCTTTAGATATCGACTTTAAACGGTCGTAGAAGTCAAAGACGACTTCATTGAGCGGCAAATCGTAAATCACCATTGCTCGGTTTCCGACATAGGACAGATCGGTTTGAATGCCGCGACGCTCTTGGCACAATTGCAAAATTGGACCCAGATATTCGTCAGGTGTCAGGATAGTTGCCTTAATCCATGGTTCCTCAATCGATGAGATCCGAACTATATCTGGCATGTCGGCCGGATTGTGCATTTCATTTTGGGTACCGTCAGTCATGTTCATGCGATACACAACCGATGGCGCCGTGGCGATGAGATTAAGATCAAACTCGCGGCTGAGGCGCTCCTGAATAATTTCAAGATGCAAGAGCCCGAGGAACCCGCAACGGAATCCAAATCCAAGCGCGGCCGATGTTTCCATCTCAAATGAAAAGCTTGCATCATTTAGGCGCAGTTTTCCAATGGCAGAGCGCAGAGCCTCAAAATCATCAGCATCGACGGGGAACAAGCCACAGAATACGACCGGTTGTGCTGGTTTAAAGCCTGGCAGCATATCTGCGGTTGGTCGTTTGTCCTCTGTAATGGTGTCACCTACCCGCGTATCAGCGACTTCTTTAATTGAACCAGTAAAAACGCCGATCTCACCAGGGCCAATATTTTCAACCGGAACGAGCTTCGGTGTCATCACACCAACGCGGTCAACTAAATATTTAGCGTCGGTGCCCATCATGCGAATGGTTTGTCCGCGTTTCATCTCGCCATCGAGAATGCGCACGAGAACGACAACACCCAAATAGGTGTCATACCAACTATCAACCAAAAGTGCTTTGAGTGGCGCTTCTCTGTCGCCGGACTTAGGTGGCGGCAATTGGGTGACGATTGCCTCAAGAACATCTGGAATGCCGAGACCGGTTTTAGCCGAAATCTCGACCGCGTCGGTCGTATCAAGTCCGATGACTTCTTCGATTTGTTCTTTGATCCGCTCTGGCTCCGCCGCGGGCAAATCGATCTTGTTCAGGACGGTCGCTATTTCATGATCATTATCAATGGCCTGATAAACATTGGCCAATGTTTGCGCTTCTACGCCCTGCGATGCATCGACCACTAGCAAAGAACCTTCACACGCAGCCAATGAACGAGATACTTCATAGGCGAAGTCGACATGGCCAGGCGTGTCGATAAGATTTAGCACATAATCATTGCCATCTTTTGCTTTGTACTCGAGCCTCACTGTGTTGGCTTTGATGGTGATGCCACGCTCGCGCTCAATATCCATTGAGTCCAGAATTTGATCTTTCATGTCGCGTGCTTGCAGGGTACCTGTCTGCTGTATCAGGCGATCAGCAAGCGTGGACTTTCCGTGGTCGATATGCGCGACGATGGAGAAATTTCGAATATTGGGTAAAGGCGTATTTGTCATAGCTTCCATATAGAGTGCAATTGTCTGCCGTGGAAGTGGAGAAATGGCCTCTTTGGATGGATTAATCGGACGATTGATTGTCTGCTTGCACTTCAGCGGCGGAACGTTCGCTCCAAACCAGCTTTTTGTAGTCAAATCCAAACTCAAGTGTTGGTTTTATCACCTCAAAATACGGCGATAGATCAAAATCTCTCGGCGTAAAAAGTGAGTGATGCCGAATGTGCATAATTTCGCGACGAGAGTAATCTGATCTTGCGCGGGCTCGACCAGGTGCAGCTGTTATTTCAGGCAATATCGGATATTTAATCTCTTGGAAGGCCTGGGCAATCAAGGTCGAACAAATCGCGCGCGTCGGGTCGCCTGATCCAAATTCGATCATGCGACGCCGCCAACGAACTGGTACTGGAGGCGTCGGCAAAAGATAGCGCGCCATATCGATGATGTTCTTGGTATCGTATTCAAGTCCAATCTTCGAGATCATGAAAGAGACGACAACGTGTCGATCTTCTGGGGTCAGTCCCGCGGCGCGACAAATGCGCGTGTTGAAGGTAGAGTATTTTTCTAATGGCTCTGCGGTGCAACCCGTTCCAAGATTGACCTCAATTAGCCGCTTGCGATTGCCATTCTCGTCAACATCTTCCAACGCATCTCCAACATAAAGTGCTGCATGGCTCCAGGTTGATTGAGTGAGATATTTGATTGCTGCGGACACTTTGCGGTTGCCTTCGACCAACAATATGTCGCCTGGCTCGAGCGAACGATAAAGGGTTTCTGGATCAGAGGGCGTGTATGGACGGTAACCAGAGGACTCGCGCTCGAGGAGGCCAGCAATCCATCTGCCAAGTTTGGTTCGTATGCCATCAGTGGCTTGCGTCAATCAATTTCTCCTCGTTCGTCTAATATCGATAAAGTGCACGGCTGCATCAGGTCAATGTCGCTCCCATCAAGGTCAGTCAAATAATGGTGTGAAATGAGTTACCGCATCTACTTGACCAAACAATCAGCCACACCTAGTTTAGAATTATTCTAAAAAGGAAATTTCGATGCTGAACCGTTTTTGGCCTGTGTCTAGGCGTGAATTCGATAGTCTTTCTGAGCAAGAGATATTGGCGCTGGCAATTTCGTCTGAGGAGGATGATGCACGCATTTATCTGGCCTATGCTGATGGACTGCGAGAAGACTTTCCTGCCTCTGCGAAAATATTCGAGGAAATGGCGCAAGAAGAGCACGGACACCGAGATCGCCTAATTGAACTGCATAAAAAGCGATTTGGCGATAGGATACCGCTAATCCGGCGTGAACATGTAAAAGGATACTATGATCGAAAACCTGACTGGCTAGTTCGCCCACTTGGTATTGAGAAAGTACGCGGTATGGCCAGCCAGATGGAGGGTCAGGCCCATCGATTTTATTTGCGCGCTGCACAGTGCGTTGAAAATGCAGATACAAGGCAATTACTAGGGGATTTAGCTATTGCCGAAAGCGGCCATCAGACAACTGCTCTAGAACTTGAAGCCAAACATGCGCCGGAAGATGTTCGCGCGGAAGAAGATGCGGCGGAACACAAACAATTTGTACTAACCTATGTTCAGCCGGGCTTAGCAGGGCTCATGTACGGTTCGGTATCCACACTCGCGCCTATATTTGCCGTCGCTTTTGCAACGCAGGACACATGGACAACTTTTCTTGTTGGCCTAGCTGCTTCCTTAGGTGCCGGAATATCAATGGGCTTTACTGAAGTTGCGTCTGATGATGGTGTAATTTCTGGTCGCGGATCGCCGATAAAGCGCGGGCTTGCAACCGGCATCATGACAACCATTGGCGGGCTTGGCCACGCGCTCCCTTACCTCATCCCTCATTTTTGGACCGCTACTACGATCGCGTTTATCATCGTGATTATTGAGTTGATTGCCATCACCTGGATCCAAAACAAATATATGGAAACGCCGTGGGGCAAAGCGATGTTCCAGGTTGTGCTCGGAGGCATCCTGGTATTTGCAACAGGTATGCTCATAGGAAATGCCTAGCAAAAATAGTTCGGCGACGAGCGAAGTATTTTACTCAAATCTGAGCTATGAAGAGGCATGAATAATGGACCAGATATCACACGCCTCACTGCGCTGATTGCCGATCCCGCCCGCGCTATGATGCTGACTTCGCTTTTGGACGGTCGCGCTCTTTCCGCTGGAGAGTTGGCGCAGGTTGGAGGTATCACTCCCCAAACCGCAAGTACGCATCTGGCCAAGCTTGTTGAAGGCAATTTACTGACTGCCACAAAACAAGGGCGCCATCGCTATTTCAGGCTTGCTGGACCAACCATCGCAGATCTACTTGAAAATTTGATTACAATTTCTTCGGCGCAAGCAGCGCCCATGCCACGTACTGGCCCTCGCGATGCTGCTTTGCGGAATGCTCGAATTTGCTACGATCATTTGGCGGGCGAAATGGGCGTCGCAATGTTTGATGGTCTTGTTGCGCAAAAAATATTGCATGTTGATGCTCAACTCGAACATGCGCAGCTGACGGCCTATGGTGAAACGGCACTATCAGAATTCGGAATTGATATAGAGCAGTTGAAATTGGCGCCGCGGCCGCTTTGCAGAACCTGTTTAGACTGGAGTGTAAGGCGTCCTCACCTTGCTGGCGCTCTAGGTGCATCCATTTGGAAAGCTATTTCCGAGCGCAACTGGGCCAAACGCGTTAAAAATTCTCGCGTGATAGAGTTTACCCCTGAAGGCAAACGGCAATTCCAAAGATTTATCAGAGCTGATTAGTGGGCTTTTTTAACAGATCCCACAACTGTCATGTCGGTTGTTTCGATGGAAACCCAATGACCTGCATGGCGTTCAGATTGACGCTTTAGATATTTATATGGCGTCTGTTCCCAAGCGCGGACTTGGCTGGTGAGATTATCAAGTATGAAGTCACCACGATCTGTCCGAACGGTAAGCACGGCATGACCTTCGCCATTTGGACGCCGAGCAACTGTAATCAGCAGAGCTGAAGGAGAAACTCCTTCATTGATCAACAATTGGCGCTTTAACAAAACATAGTCTTCGCAGTCTCCCGCAGATTGCGGAAAGGTCCAGACTTCCTCACGGCCGAAGATATCGAAGTCGCTTTTGGGTTCGATCACCATATTAACAGCTGAGTTGATATTAACGATAGATTTCCAAATTTCCTTGGTGAGCTTCACTGGCTCTAAATTTGCGCCGCGCAACTGCCGACACTCGTCCGCGTAAGCCATGCAAAATTCATAATGGCCAATTGGCTGGGACGTCAGTTTCCCGGTAATCATGGGGGAAGAACCGGTTGCGCTTGCCGGAACAAGAGAAACGGCAATCATGCCCAGTGCAGAAAACACGCACCCAATTACATTCGCTTTCGCCATTACACCAATTCCACTCTTACGCATTGCTTAACAAAGAGTTAATCATCGACAGATGGCAAAGACAACATCACAACGCATGCCAGATGGTAATATGGTTAAGGTCACCCTTGGTAAATAGAGGCAGAAAACGGCAGCTGTTGGCCGCCGAAAACTGTTTTATTACAACGTCTTATATAAAAATTGACTAGGAAACAGCACGCAGTTTCGGCTTGGATGATTTGCGACTGCGCGCTGCATCTTCCATGAAACTGAGCATTTTAGGTGCGCATTCCTTTCTGAAACGCGAACCATTGAACACACCATAGTGTCCCACATTGGGCTGCTCATAGTGATATTTCAACTCAGACGGTATGTTTGGACATAGATCCAGAGCAGCTTCAGTTTGGCCGCGCCCGGTTATGTCATCATTTTCACCTTCAATTGTGAAGAGAGCAACGTTGCGTATAGCGCTCAGGTCAACCAATTCGCCACGATGTTTCATTGTGCCGTTTGCCAGAGCGTGCTCAATGAAAA
>JBCDFK010000150.1:0-5842 GCA_039178065.1 Pseudomonadota bacterium
CGACCACAATAATTTAGAGAATTTCTGCATACGTATATCGGCGGCCAATAGAATTTTGGATGCCAAATATGATACCGACCTCATATTTTGTGGAGTTTTTTCACTCAAACCGGAAACGTCGCTCGAACAGGCGTTCGCGGAAGCGGTGGAAGAACTGACTTCCTATGTCGACGTCAGCAACTTGGCCGCAATGCACGAACTTCTGTATCATCATAGACCCGGCACAATCGTATGGCTCAATCCAGACGTAGAACTGTATGTCCGCAAATATGCATACCAGAATACTGAACTCGAAAGGCACGAAGGTACATGGTACACCGGCCATCTCGAACCCCTTCTGGCGCCGGAGCGGATTGAATTCGTCAATGCTGCTGTCGAACGTGGCGACTTTGCATCTGTATTAAATACGACAGCGCCGTGTCCGGTACGACCATAACAGCGCTCTCAAGAATGCCTCGCTGGCTTTAGTGAACCGAGCTGCCCTCAGGCGCAGGTGCATCCATGTTTTTGATGAAGTCTCTGACCAAATTGGCGAAATTCTCGGGCTGTTCGATGAACGGCAGATGCGCGCCGTCTTTCATTTCTTCATAACGGGCACCCGGTATCAAGCTGGCCAAATCCCACATATGTTCCGGCGTCGTCGTCTCATCTTTAAGCCCAACCACACACAAGGTTGGCACAGATATCACGCTTGCATCTTCACTGTAATCTGCATCGCGCAGCGCAGCGCATGTGCCCAAATAGCCGTCGATCGGCTGGCGCGCGAGCATATTCTGATAGCCCTTTACCTCGTTGGCGTGCTTATTCCGGAACTCTTCACTAAACCAACGCGGCATTGTCGATTCAGACAAACTATCCATACCGCCAATTTCAACGCTTGAGATACGATCGCTCCAAGCTTCAGATGTGCTGATTTTGGCCGCCGTGTCACAAAGCACCATAGCTTTGATGAGGTCTGGACGCATTTTGAACAATGATTGCGAGATCAATCCGCCAACGGATACGCCAACCAATATCACGTCCTTCTTGCCCAGAAGATCAATCAGAGCGGCCAAATCTTCCGCATGGTCTTCAATTGTGTAAGGCGCGTTACCCACATCGCTGAGCCCATGACCGCGCTTGTCATAGGCAATGATAGATGCATCGCCCACAAAGCGCACAATGACATCGCGCCAAATCCGAAAATCGGTTCCCAACGAGTTGATGAACACCAAAGTCGGACTGTCTTTTGGGCCACCAATTTCCTGATAGTGGATATTATTGTTGTTGATCTTCGCAAATTGCATGGTCAGCCTCTGATTTTTGACAGCTTTGTCTGTCACGCCTGACAAGCAATTTCAATCTAAGCAATTAATCTCACTACAAAAAAGCATCAACAATACCCAGAAACCGGTGTTTCGGCGGGATGAACGAAATTTTCTTGGAATAAGGGCTAGATTATCGATCCGTTTCCCGCCTAGACTTTTCTCTTACGCTTTCCAAATTTCACGGAATGTAAATAATCATGGGAGTCTTTCAGTGAACACGAAATCGAAAAAATTTATGGCGCTACTAACCGCGGCGCTTCTCACCGGCACTGCAGGTATCGCATCTGCCGAAACACTGCGTTGGGCAAGCGCTGGCGATGCGCTTACGCTTGATCCGCATTCTCAGAACGAGGGCCAGACACACACTATCCGCCACCAAATGTATGAGGCGCTTATCATCAGAGATGTAACCGGTGCATTTGAGTCCGCTCTGGCTACAGACTGGGCTCCGAAGGCCGATGACCCAAGTGTTTGGGTTTTCAATCTTCGTGAGGGTGTAAAATTCCACAATGGCAACGACTTCAATGCTGAAGATGTTGTGTTTTCAATCGAGCGCGCCAAAACACCGACCTCAGATATGAAAGAACTGCTCAACTCAATCGTCGAAGTCCGCGCAGTAGACGATTACACCGTCGAAATGGTCACCGATGGTCCTAACCCTATCCTGCCAGCAAACCTCACTGACTTGTTTATGATGGACAAGGATTGGACAGAAGAAAACGACACAGTGAAGGTTCAGGATTTTGAAGGCGGCGAGATCACATTTGCCACAACAAACGTGAATGGTACGGGCGCATATAAGCTAGTAAGCCGTGAGCCTGACGTCAAAACAGTAATGGCACGCAACGAAGACTATTGGGGCAAAGATCAATTCCCAATGGGGTTCAGCGAGATCGTACACACACCGATCCAAAACGCAGCGACACGCGTGGCAGCGCTTCTTTCAGGTGAAATCAACTACTTGCAGGATGTGCCGGTACAAGACTTAGGACGCGTTGGCGACGTCGATGGTCTGACAGTGAAAACAGCGCCACAAAACCGCGTTATTTTCTTCGGCATGAACCAAGGCCCAGATGATATCGAAGCCGATGATGTTGATGGCAAAAACCCGTTGGCCGATGTCAATGTGCGCAAAGCTATGTCCATGGCCATCAATCGCGATGCGATCAAACAAGTCGTTATGCGCGGTCAGTCCCAACCGGCAGGCATGATTGCACCGCCATTTGTGAACGGCTGGACATCTGCAATGGATTCAGAATCATCAACTGACATCGATGCTGCAAAAGCGCTCATGGCCGACGCAGGTTATGGCGATGGTTTCTCCATTCGCCTTGACTGTCCAAATGATCGATACATCAATGATGAGGCAATTTGTCAGGCTGCCGTAGGCATGCTCGGTCAAATTGGAATTACCGTAAATCTGGATGCAATTCCGAAAGCACAGCATTTCCCGAAAATCACTGACGGCAAGACTGATTTCTACATGCTAGGCTGGGGTGTGCCGACATATGACTCCGAATACATCTTCAACTTCCTGGTTCATGGTCGCGAAGAGAGCATCGGCACATGGAACGGAACAGGCTTTGATAATGATGGCGTGGATGCAAAAATCCTGTCACTTGCCTCAAACACCGATCTAGATGCGCGTAATGCAGACATTGCTGATATTTGGCGCGTTGTTCAGGACGAACAGCTGTATATTCCAATCCACCACCAGGTGCTTAACTGGGCGATGGCTGACAACATTGGAATAGAGGTTGATCCTGAAAATCAGCCAATCATCAAACATGCTGATGTGAACTAATCACCGCATGAACTGATAGGGACCGGCCCAAACGAACAGGGCCGGCCCCTGCACTATTTTCTAATTTGCCCTGCCGAGCTTGGCCGCAGAAATTTTCAAGGAGAAGCACCGATGAGAAGATTAGTAATGACGACGCTAATGGCTTCGCTACTGGCCACCGCAGCCAATGCCGAAACCTTCAAATGGGCTTCGACAACTGATCCACAAACAATGGACCCACACGCGGTGAACTCCGCACCGGTTTTGGGCTTTTTGAACAACGTTTATGAAGGCCTTGTTCGCCGAGACAAGAACATGGCAATTGAAGGCTCGCTGGCAGAAAGCTGGGAACCCATTGGATCCGATGGCTGGCGTTTTAATCTCCGAAAAGGCGTGACTTTCCACGGTGGTGAAGAGTTCAATGCCGAAGACGTGCTATTTTCCTATGAGCGCGCATCAAGTGAAGAAGCAGATACATCGTCTTGGTTTGCGCCCGTTTCCGAGGTGAAAGTGGTCGACGATTACACAATCGATTTCATGACCAAAGCGCCGAATCCTATTTTCCCCGATTCCATTGCAAACTTCATGATCATGGATAAGGGCTGGGCCGAGGCCAATGGCGCCGTTCGCCCATCAAAAGAAACCGAAAACTACGCCACGCTCAACGCCAATGGTACCGCCGCTTTCAAACTTGAAGAGCGTCAGCCCGGCCTTAAGACCGTGCTTGTACCAAATGAATCCTGGTGGGGCGATGTTGAAAGCAACATCACGCGGGCCGAATTCACCCCCATTCAGAACTCTGCAACTGCAGTTGCAGCGCTTCTTTCTGGTGAAGTCGACTTGATCAATCCGGTTCCAATTCAAGACGCTGAACGTTTGAAGAGTTCCGGCCAAGTCAATGTTATTCAAGGCATCGAGGCGCGTGTCATCATGTTTGGTTTTGCGCAGGCCGCGGACAATCTAAAATATGGTGCTGATGCCGGTAAGCCAAACCCGTTCAAAGACGCACGGGTACGCAAGGCCGTAGCCCACACCATCAATGTGGATGCCATTTTACAAACCATTATGCGCGGTAACGCAGAGCCCGCGTCACAATTGGTGAGTAGCGCGATGCGGGGTTATTCCGCTGATCTGAGTGCACGGCCAGCATTTGACGAAGCAGGAGCAAAGGCGCTTCTCGCAGAAGCTGGTTACCCAGATGGCTTTTCCTTCGGCCTAAAGTGCCCAAATGATCGCTATTTGAATGACGAAAGCGTGTGCCAAGCTGCCGTATCAATGCTAGCGAAAATTGGCCTCAATGCTGGACTGGACGCGATGCCGGTCAGCAACTATTGGCCAGAACTACGCGCCGATAATTTCGACATGTATCTATTGGGTTGGTCGCCAGGCACATTCGATGCAGAGCACCCAATCCGTTTCCTTGCATCAACACCAAACACAGAGAAGAAGCTCGGCTCATGGAACTTTGGCGACTATTCTAACGCTCGTGTTGATGAGTTGTTGCCAATGATCCAGTCCGAAATTGATGACACAAAACGTCAAGCAATGCTCGACGAGGTAGCGGCTACACTTCAAGAGGAACAGGCCTATGTGCCGCTTTATGTTCAGCCATTATTGTGGGGAACAAAGTCTAATGTTGAGGTAACGCAGCGTCCGGATAATTTCTTTATCCTGCGCTGGGCATCGGTCAACTGATCTGCATAAGTTAGATAGACAATGCTTGCTTATGTAATTCGCCGCGTCTTCCAGTCCATCTTCGTTCTATTGATGGTGGGCCTGGTTGCTTTTTCCATGTTCCGTTTTGTCGGCGATCCGGTCGACAGTCTGCTCGGACAGGAACGCACACAAGAAGACATTGAGCGCGTACGTGAACGGTTAGGTCTGAACGATCCCTTCCCTGTTCAGTACTTCAATTTTTTAACACGCGTATCGCAAGGCGATTTTGGCTTAAGTTACCGCCAAGGCCGTCCGGTCGCTGAAATTATCGCCGAACGCGCACCAGCAACGCTTGAACTTGCCGGTGTCTCAGCGCTGTTGGCGATCATCTTTGGCGTTGGGCTTGGCGTGTTCACCGCCATAAGGCGTGATGGCATTATGGCGAACATCATCATGACGACATCGCTCATAGGGGTCTCCCTGCCGACATTTCTCATCGGCATATTGCTAATTTATGTATTCGCAGTGGAATTGGGTTGGTTGCCAAGCTTTGGACGCGGCGAAACCGTGATGGTAGGCGGCTGGTCGACCGGTTTTCTGACCGAAAGCGGACTGAAGGCGATCATCTTGCCGGCGATTACGCTGGGCCTCTATCAAATGACATTGATAATGCGTCTCGTACGTGCGGAAATGCTGGAAGTAATGCGCACGGACTACATCAAGTTTGCTCGCGCACGGGGTCTATCAGAACGCGCCATCAATTTCGGCCATGCGCTCAAAAACACAATGGTCCCAGTGATTACCGTTACGGGCTTGCAAATCGGATCCATTATCGCCTTTGCGATTATCACCGAAACGGTCTTCCAATGGCCCGGTGTTGGGCTGCTCTTCATCAACGCCATCCAATTTGTAGATATCCCAGTCATGGCTGCCTATTTGATGCTAATCTCAGTCATGTTCGTCTTGATCAATTTGATTGTTGATCTTCTATACTTTTGGATCGATCCGCGCTTAAGCGCCGATGCTTCATCGAGAGGACACTGACGATGAATAATCTATCAGTGTTCCTAGCCTCTGATTTTTTCTACAAGTTCCG
>JBCDFK010000151.1:0-5831 GCA_039178065.1 Pseudomonadota bacterium
CTCGGCGCAAGCGTTCAATTTCAGTGACAGAAAAATGTGTGGGGCGCGCATGGAGAGGCGGCGCAAAATTTGGCCGACTTGCCAGCGCGGTTTTTGTGGTCGCCTCTGTTGCATGCACAATGTTCAGATATTTTTCACCGCGCGCATGAAGGCCTTCAACAGCTTGTTTTCCGGCTAGCGTTTCAA
This sequence comes from Pseudomonadota bacterium, assembly GCA_039178065.1. Lineage (GTDB taxonomy): Bacteria > Pseudomonadota > Alphaproteobacteria > Rhizobiales > Rhizobiaceae > Ahrensia. The sequence goes on from JBCDFK010000151.1 coordinate 187, forward strand.
GACGCTGGATCCAGCGTGAAGCAACGGCGGGTGCGTTATCAATCCGGGCGGAGCGCGTTAAAAGAACCCTTGATTGCCCCATACCCATCTGAAAATCATGCGCGGCCAATCCGATGCGACGCTCTGGTGGTTGCATGTTCATGCGCGCCTTCATGCCCCGCGTTAAGAACGCATCATTTGACGTTTGCTGAGGCCAAACGCCTTCATTGAGGCCTCCAAGGATCAGAAAGTCGACGCTTTGCAAACGCGCTTCCAATGCACCCCAAATTGATATGCGTGGGTGACCGCCGCGGTTTGGTTTCACCAGCATACCGCTGGTAATGGCGCGCATGATTTCGGGCCATTGCGAAGCTTCAAACATCAATCCGCTTTCACTTGCCATAAACTGTGTAAGAGCGTTGCGCAGCATTGTGCCTGCCTCGTCGGCATAGAGCGGCGAATGGTCGTTTAGTTCATTTTTGGTCAGCGCTTCGAAGACCAATACACTCGCCTTGAGTGCAGCTTCTAGCGAAACTGCTGTCGTTGCCGCAGCAAGCGCGGTCAAGGGCTCAAAGGCGTCCTGCAACCGCTGCGCTATTGCGATAGCCTGCAGCTCATCTTCAGATACAAGATCTTTGACCCAGTCTGGCTTGTAGCCATCATCTGACTTCAGTTTTGAAATCTGTGCTGCAGCGAAGCTAGCGAAATCCTTCATTGAAAAGCGACCAACACCGCCACGCAAAACCAGACGTTCTAACCACATCGTCTGCATGTGATGGGTTTCATGATCAACACCAATTTGAACAATCGGGTTCTTCAGCAAAGCAAGTAGTGAAGCCGGTTCGCCGGGCTGGAAAATGACTGAAAACACAAAAGCGATGAATGAACCATGTGCGGTCGTATCAAATGGAATTCCGCCTGAATCATCGGCTTCAATGCCATAGCGCGCAAGCTCTGTCACAACGCGTCTTGCAAGCATTCGATCTGGCGTTACCAAAGCAGCCTTGGCCTTGGGATCAGCAATTGCTTCACGCAAAGCCGCCGCGATGCTGGCTGCTTCTTCTCGCTCATTGGGTGCCGTCAAGATAGCGACATCTTGAAACGCGTCATCGCCAAACGCATTGCGCTGTGCTTGCCAATTTGACGTTTGCGGTGCGGGCTCCAACGCAGTTTTCACCCATTGACTACGAGTCTCCAGCGCGGCTGATTGCGTCACGCCTAACGGTTGAACCAAACCTGACGCACCCATTTTGCGAACAAGATGATGCATGCCGTATTGAGGATGGCTAACAGCCGAGGACATATCGACTGCTTTATCCAAAATCTCTGCGGTTGCATCGCTCATGTCCAAGTCATAACCCGGCAAAACAATTGCACCGGCTGGTAATTTTGCGATTGTATCTATGAGGTCTGATGTGGCTGGTATTGTACCTGTCGAACCGGCAACAATAATTGGATCGGTGGGCTGAAGCGCTTCAAGGCGTTTGGCTTCGCCACGCAGCATCGCATTGCGATGGTCTGCGGAGTCCAGTCTATTGCGCTCCTTCAAAATGGCTGGCCATTCTGTGCGTAGTATCTGCAAAAAGGCCAGCGTCACGCCCCACCATTCTGACACTTCTGCATCGCCAGCGGCTTGGATGTCATGAAAGCTCAGATCTTCAGTTTGCAGCTGATCAATCAGGCCGGCCAAATCACTGGCGAGCCAAAATGCATCGGCGGTTGAGACCGGCGTTGTGAGTTCTTCATCATTATAGAGTTTGCGTAGATGGTCAGTTAGATGATCCGTCCATTGCGCGATCATACGCCCAAGCATCAACTGCCGCTCCAAGCTATCGATGGGCGGCGGAACTCTTACAATATCGTCGGCGTTGCCTTCAAATAAATGAGCGTCTTCATCGAACTCGCCAAGCGGCCTGATTTGGGGAAGCAAAATTGAATTTCCGCCAAGATAATCCATCAGTGCAGAACGAAGTTCGCGTGCGGCACGGCGCGTTGGCACAAAAATTGTTGCCCGCGACAAGGCGAGCGGATCCCCATTGTACCCAAAGCCTGGCACCAAATCTCCGTCGCACAGCGCTTTCGCCACAGTGGGCAAAAATTGCTGTCCCGAAGCAATCGAAAATACGCGAGGATCTTTGTAGGTGGTCAAAATATCGCTTTCGCAACTAGGCTCGAATCAAGCACGATTTGATCGGCAATCAAACCGGCGGTTAATCATGCGCATCCTAAAGCGATTTCAGTTTTTCTTCTACTGCGATCAAGCCATCGGGTGTTCCTACGGTGAACCAATGACCATCTTCCAGGACATGCCCGTAAAGCCGCCCATTTGCGATAGCCTTGTCAAAATATATATTGAGCGAGTGTGAATCCTGCTGCGCGCCATCGAATATGGACGGCGCGTAAATGGCAGCGCCAGCATATATCACGCCGTCAGGGTCGTCGCGCTGCGCTCGCACCAAACGTCGTTCACTATCGAGCAAAAAATCGCTGCCACCTGAATGACCGGTGGCATCGTTTTTTCGGCACAGCAGAAGCAAAATATCCATTTTGTTTTTGTTAAATGTTGCTGCCATGCGATCTATGGTGGGAACGCCGAAATCGACCCAGAATGTATCAGCGTTGACGAGTAAAAAGGGCTCTGTACCCAGAAGCGATAACGCTTTGACGGTACCCCCGCCTGTTTCAAGTATGGCGTCTCTTTCATCGCTTATGACACATTCAATGTCGGTACGTTGAGCGCAGTGATCGGCAATTTGCTCGCCCAGATAGTGCATGTTCACAACAGCTTTTTCGATGCCGCTCGCTACCAGCGCATTAAGAGTGCGATCAAGCATTGTAACACCGTCGACAGGTACCAGCGGTTTGGGTGTATCGTTTGTTAGGGGACGGAGCCTCTTACCGAAACCCGCAGCCAAGACCATGGCCGTTTTAAGTTTGAATTCACTCATCTATAACACCTGCTTTGGCATACCAGTGGCGCAGATCTTCCAAACCTTCATGGGCGAGTGCCTGAGCAAGGTAGGTTTTGGTTTGCGGCACATAGGAACGAAAGCGCGGCTTGTTGTCTCTTAGATCGAGCCGTACCCAAAGTCCCAACAGTCTGGAGTTTCGAAAGGCGCAAAGAGTGGCGATGTCCAAACGCGCTTGCTGCTCATCAAAATCTGGATTGTTACCGCGTGCCGCGCAATAGGTTTGCAAGATCTTTTCCTGCAATTCAGGCGATACAATTGTGCGCGCATCTTGCATCAGCGAAGCCACATCATAAAGGCCCGGGCCGATCATTGCATCCTGATGATCGATTATTCCAATTCGATCCGAACCTTCTTTTTCAGAGCTCCAAATAATGTTTGGTGAATGATAATCCCGAATGATGATATCGTCATAGCCGGTTTGAAAGCGCTCAAATATTGGCTCCCACAATGCGTAGAGTTCAGCTGCGACCTCAGCGCTTAAATCATTTTCCCGGCCCCACCAATCGGGTAACAAAGACAAACCGGTGCGCATGGCACGTACATCGTAACGGGGAATTAAATGCATCGAACCGTCTGGCAAAGAATATTCCTGCGGCCAATGCACCGCATGAACCTGCGCTAGCACTTCTGCAGAGGCAAGATACCGCTCTTCTATGGGCCTGTTGTTGCCATCGACAATTTTTTCATTGCCCAAATTTTCGATCAATAACAGGCCTTCAGGCATATTATGGGCTATGATTTTAGGCGCTGCAAAACCCTTCGATATCAGCAGCTCGCTTATGGCAACAAAAGCGCTTACTTCTTCGGCCAGATGCACAACTTGGCTGTAAGGCAAACCATCATAAATCGGCGGACCGTCTGGTGTTTTGGGCGCATCCATCAAAATGAGCGACCGCCCGCTCTCGCCCACATCAATGAGCTCATAGGCGCGCGCAGACGCATCGCCTGAAAATGCTAAACGCTTTGCGTTCAGACCAATATGTGTGTTGAGGAAGTCACGAATTAGCTGGCTGCGTTTCAAACGGTTTTGAAATTCAGCATTAGCTTCAATGTTCAATATACGTGCATCGGGGTTATCTGACGGCTCTTCAAATGCAATTGTGATTAAGTTATCCGGCAAATTACCTTCGGCACGCTCTGGCCATTCGATAAGCGCAGCACCGGACTGCAACGCAGACCCAAGCCCCAAATCATCGAGTTCCAAAGGATCACTAATTCGGTAGAGATCCAAATGTGCAATTGGAACTGGGGTTTCATATAGCTGGACCAAGGTGAATGTTGGACTAGGCACGTCAAGGTTTTCAGAGAAATCGTCAGCGGCGGCGCGAATAACGCTGCGCGCAAATGTTGTTTTGCCTGCACCCAGATCGCCAATTAATGCGATGCAATCGCCAGGCTTTAAGGCCTTTGCAAAATCTGCAGCAAATCGCTGTAAGGCATCTTCATCAACACAGAACACAATCTGCATTTACTCGGCAGCCACGCTGACACGCGGTGGCGTTTGCGGGAATTTCATGACCACTTCTGTGCCGTTACCCGCGCCCGAGTTGATTGTAACTTCGCCGTCATGCATGTCGACGAAGCTTTTGACAATTGCCAATCCCAAGCCTGCGCCACGACTGCGCCCCGATCCCTCAGTGTGGAACCGATCGAATACAGTGCGGATGGCATCATCATCGATGCCGCGACCTTTATCCCGAATTCTAAATTCAACACCGTCTTCGATGCGCTCACAGGTAAATGTTATGGTGGACTTTTCCGGCGCAAAGTCTACCGCATTGGCAAGCACATTCTCCATGATTTGAACCAAGCGCGTCCGGTCCGCCACTATGCTCCCAGCGTCTGGTGCTACGCGTACTGCCAAATCGATATTTAGTTCATCGAGCCGTTCTTGAACTTGCGCAGATGCATCCCGCATCATTGGTTCGATCTCAACGTGATCAAAATTAAGTTCCATGATGCCTGCATCGACCGAAGCAAGGTCCAGAATATCGTCTGTGGTCTCAAGCAGGGCCTGTGAGGACATCTCGATGTGGCCAACATATTCACGCTGTTTCTCATTGAGCTCGCCAATTTGCTCCATAGCAATTAGGTCGGTGAAACCCATGATGCTGGTGAGCGGTGAACGCAATTCGTAGGAAACATGCTGGATAAAACGGTTTTTCAAATGGGCGGTTCGTTCTAGCGCGTCATTGCGCTCACGCAGCGCTCGCTCAATCTGATCCGCTGCTGTGATGTCGACAAAGGTGATCATGGTTTGACCATTTGGCAGAGGAACAACCATCCATGACAGCGTTTGCTCACCAGTCTCTACCTGGCCAACACCGCTGGTGCGGTCTTCATCAAATGCGGTGATAATACCTGCGAAATCTTGCCAAGCTTGGGCGTCATTTCCGCTATCACCAACAGCTGCAGCGATGTCTGAGATATGTATGTTGTCGCGCTGCATGACATCAGACAAATCCCAGAATTTTTCAAATGCTGGATTGGCAAGTTGTAAAACGCCATCGGATCCAAATACGACGACGCCTTCGGCCAGATTATCCAGTGTTTCACCCTGAACACGCACCATGGTCTTGTAGCGACTTTCCAGATCAATCCGCTCGGTTAGGTTTTCAAACACCCACGTCAGGCCACCTTTTGGATGAGGATTGAGAATGACACGCACCGTTCGACTATCTGGCAAATGCCACC
>JBCDFK010000152.1:0-5793 GCA_039178065.1 Pseudomonadota bacterium
AGGACATACAAGAGGCTGCTCAAGGCAACGCCTGGTTTCAGTTATATTATACTGCCGATCGAAGAGCTTCGGAGCATTTGTTAAATCGAGCTGAGGCCAGCGGCTACGATGTGCTCGTACTTACTGTTGATGTGCCAGAGGTTGGAAAGAGGCCACGTGAACTGCGCCATGGTTTTAAAATGCCATTCAAAATTGGACCGCGCCAATTCATTGATTTTGCGCTTCACCCGAATTGGTCAATTTCAACATTGTTGGCTGGTGCGCCAGAGTTGGCGAATTTCAATGGCGACCAAGTTCAATTTGACCGAAGCGCTAGCAGGGCTGGTGCTGATTGGGATTATCTGAAAGAGCTACGCGGGCGCTGGAAAGGCAAATTAGTTGTAAAAGGTGTGCTTGATGTAGATGACGCCAAGAGGCTGAAAAAGCTCGGCGTTGATGCCATCCAAGTCTCTAGCCATGGGGGGCGCCAATTGGACAGCGCTGTGCCGCCAATCGAAGCGCTAAAAAACATTCGGGAAGCTGTTGGCAACAACTTTTCGCTGTTTTTTGATAGCGGTATTCGGAGCGGTGAAGACATTGTCAAAGCGCGTGCAGTGGGTGCTGACTTTGTGTTTCTTGGACGACCATTTCAATTCTCAGTTGCCGCAGGCGGAGAAAAAGGGTTGGCAGATTTAGGTGCCATGTTGTCTGAAGAAATTAGTCAAACATTGGCCATGTTGGGCCTAACGTCGGCGGATGCGATTTCGTCAGCGGCGCTGGGTTGATTCCTTCTCGGGGGCTTTGTCTTCACTGCTTGTAACTAAAAAACCACCGGATTGCCGCGACCACAGTTCTGCATACAGCCCATCATTTGCAATTAGTTGCTCATGAGTTCCTTGTTCAACAATCGTCCCATTGTCCATTACCACCAACCGGTCCATCGCAGCGATAGTCGATAGACGGTGCGCAACTGCAATAGTGGTTTTTCCTTCCATCAGCTTGTCGAGGTTCCGTTGAATGGCGGCTTCTGCCTCTGAATCGAGCGCTGAGGTTGCCTCGTCCAATGCAAGTATCGGTGCATCCTTTAAGAGCACGCGTGCTATCGATACGCGCTGGCGTTGCCCTCCTGAGAGCTTTACGCCTTTCTCGCCGACATGCGCATCAAAACCGGTGCGCGATTCATTGTCTTTAAGTTCAAAAATGAATGTACTTGCTTCAGCTAGTTCCGCAGCATGTTCTATTTCTTGGTCCGTTGCATCAGGATCACCATAGCGAATGTTGTCGCGAATGGAGCGGTGTAGCAGCGAGATATCTTGCGTCACCACACCGACATTACGCCGCAGTGAAGACTGAGTGACATCTTTGATTTGCTGGCCATCAATTGTGATTGATCCACCCCGCACATCGCGTAAACGCAACAAGAGTGCGATGAGCGTCGACTTTCCCGCGCCAGACAATCCGACAATACCGACTTTTTCACCTGATTTAATATGCAGGTTCAATGCGCGCAGTACCGGCTTGGTCTCATCGGAGTAGGCAAAATCTACATTGTTGAAAACGATGTCGCCGTCTTTGACGGTCAGATCCTGAGCATTCAATTTATCAGTGATTGCGGGCTGGCTTGTCATGACCGGCATCGCATCTTTAATCGTTCCAAATGCTCTTGTGATCGACTGTCCGAGATTAATGAACGCTTGTGATGAGCCCGATAGTGTTTTTGTCACTGTAACTGCCGCAACGAATTCTCCGAGGCTAACGAAGCTTTCCATCATGCCCCAGATTCCAATGATAAAAGTGGACACAATCAGCGCGACGTTGAGCATATGTACAGCGGTATCAGATGTAATGTAGATGCGGTTTTCACGATGTTGGGTTTCAATGGTATCGCCAATGACATCGCGAATAGCGCCAGCTTCCGAATCTTCAGCAGCAAAGAGTTTGACCATTGCGATGTTGCCATAGACATCTGTCATCGCGCCTGTTGCACGCGATTGTGCTGCGGCAACCTTTTGCGATCGCTGCATGAACATCGGAACAACCAAATAGGCAAGAAGAGCATTGGCTATAATCCAAACCAGGACTGGCATTGCCAACTGCCATGACAAGGCAAGCAGCAAAGCAAATGAACCAAAAAACTGAATCGTGATGCGTGGAATTCCCCGCATAGCGACCATTAATTGTCGCTGTACTGAGCTAGTTACTTGAGCAATCCGAGAGGCAACTTGTCCAGCGAAGAGGTCTTCAAAAAATGCCACGTCTTGGCCCTCAACCGCCTTATGCCCCTGCCAGCGCAATGCGGCGGGCAGGAGGGTTTGTACCGTTTGCGCCATAAAGGTTGAAGCAACAAAGGTAACAATGGGATCTACGATGGCGAATATGACAAGCAGCACCACCAGTTGCACTGAATTTTGTTCAACAAACTCGACCGCGCCTTGAGCCGATATGCCATCGACTACGAATGCGAGGGCCCAAACCAGCAGAAGTGAAATTGATGCAGAGATGATCGAAAGTGCGCCCACGGCAGCGAGCACACCTTTGAACATCTTGGCGAAGTGCCAGATAAGCTGAAGTGGCCCTTGGTCCGGCATTGGTCGGACTGGCAAATCTAATGGTAGAATTAGTTTTTCAAATGGTTGGAAGATGCGATTTGCTAAGCTCATACGGAGCTATATAGGCAACAAGCGCCAGCCTTACATCACTTTTCAAAAATTATTCAGCTGGCAGGGTAGTGGGTGTCGAAGCATCCGTTGTTGCATCTGCCATCTGTTCCAAAATTTCTTCAGGTACGGGTTTTGGCTGTGCCTCGCATTCAAAGAAAATGCGTTTGTGACACGTTGCGCAAATTGATTTGTCGAGTGTCGGCACAATCTCGGCGATTGCATCGCCTTTAGATAGGTGGATGTATTCGCGGCTCAGTTCACGAATAACCTTGTAGCGCGCGAGCTTGGATATCATCTTTGGTGTTTTGGTTTGCAAGTGGAAAGTACCACCACGTCGTTGCCTGCGTTGCGCTTCTTCGATCAGCAGATCTGCGCCGGGCATGTCGATTTCGCCGATACCCTTCACAATGAAAATCATATGCAATTGATCTTTGCGCTCAATTTCAAAGCGGCGGAATTGGCGACGCAAATACTCCACGGAGCCAAAATAAAGAGGCCCATCCAAGCGTGCGATTACAAGCTGTGGGCATTCGTCCACCTGATCCTGACCGGCAGGTTTGAAAACGCGGCGTTTGGATTCAGGGTCCGGCACACCAACAAGAATAGATGGCTTTGAAGTGGAATTGAGGAACAGGCCAAGCGACAAAAGAACGCCTGCATAGATTGCAAACTCCAGATTGATCAAAATTGCAGAGAAGAACGTAACACCTGCAATGACAGCCTCTGACGTCGAGGTTGTAAAAATGTGTTTGATTTCTTGGATATCTATCAGACGCCATGCCACCAATATGATCACGCCAGCCATGGCCGGAATGGGCACATAGGCAAACCAAGGCGCAACCAAGAGCAAAATCAAGAACAAGAATAACGCGGCGAATACTGCAGAGAGCGGTGTTTGTGCACCCGCATCATAGTTCACTCCTGAACGGGTAAATGAAGCGGATCCAGGATAACACTGGAAGAAGCTGCCAACGACGTTTGATGCGCCTTGACCCAAAAATTCTCGGTTGCTGTCGACCATTTGACCGGATTTCAATCCAATTGCGCGCGAGACAGACATTGCTTCTAGCAAACCAACCATGGCAATCGCGATAGCGGCCGAAGAAAGGTCGCGCAAAGAACTGAGCGAAAAGTCTGGCAATACGAACGACGGAGTCACGCTTTCAATAGCGCCGACAGTCGCCACATTTGCATCTTGGCCGCTGAGGTAGATGCTAATGCCTGTCGCAATCATAAGTGCAATCAAATAGTTGGGCCAAAGCGGCTTCCACTTTTTGACAGCGATGCCGATAAAAAATGCGAGTGCAGCAATCCCTAGCGAGTAGAGGTTTATAGATGGAAATTGCTCGTATAGGCCAACTGTGAATTCAACGAGTTCGTCTGGTCGAGGTATTTCTACGCCTAGCGCATGGCGTACTTGGCTCAGCGCAATCAGCAGTGCTGCGCCGGTCATGAAACCGGTCATCACTGAGTGCGAAACAAAGTCGACCAGCCCGCCCAATCGAGCTACGCCAAGCACCAATTGATATACGCCAACCAAGAATGCAAGCGTTATAGCAGCGGCAATGTAGGAATCGGTGCCGGGCGTGAAACTACCGACAAGTGAAACGAATACGAGCGCGGAAATCGCGGTTGTTGGACCCGATACTGCATGCAAACTTGATCCGAACACAGCTGCAACTATTGCTGTGACAATCGCTGTGTAAAATCCGTATTCCGGCGGCAACCCGGCAATGGCAGCGAATGCAACACCTTGAGGCAATACCAGTGTCGCACCGGTCAAACCGGCGATTAGATCTGCGCGCAACGATTGCATGTTGACCTGTCGAATCCAAGTTGGCGCATAAAACAGTTCATGCAGATAGGCTTGGAATTTTTGGCCGCTCTCACGCCATGGATGGGCCTCACTCATATCGAGCTCCGGTCCATACAATTTGATGTATTATTTGACAGGCGCACTTCAGGCGTTCGGCGAATAGCCAACACCCCACTAGTACAATCTCTGCCATTTTTCTCTTTAACCCACTAAAAATATCTTGGTTGGCCAACGCAGCAGGGACCTGATGCACATCGGCAATTGCCGAGTTGCGATCTAGTCGCTGCGAGTGCCAAGACTTGGACCTATATTGCTATTGCATTGTCGATAAAGAATCGCGCCGCCGAGGTTTTATCAACCTGTAACCCGTTTCCGTATAGAGCCAGTTATTGTCGAGACGCAAACCGTTTAAGTGGTGACGCCAGCAATTTTGTGTGATTATGAGTGGAACGCTCCGATTTGTCGCAGTGTGAGCAATCAAATTCAATTTTTAGGATGTCTAATTGTATGTCTAAGTTTCAAATTTTTCAGTTCCCATACAATTCCGACAATTATGGCGTGTTAGTTCATGACGCTGATTCGGGGGAAACTGCTTGCGTAGATGCAGGCGATTTTGAATCCTATCAATTGGCTCTCAAATCAAAAGGATGGACGCTGACAGAAATTTGGATCACCCACCACCACGCCGATCACACGGCCGGTTTGATCGAGCTTAAAAATGCCACTGGTGCAAAAGTAATTGGACCCAAGTCGGTCAATACGCAGATCACTGGTTTAGACGAATTGGTGGGTGAGGGCTCACGTTTTCAGTTCGCCGGGCGAGAAGTTTCTGTTTTGGAGACGCCCGGGCATACTCTCGATATGATTAATTTCTACATTGCAGACGAAGCAGTTGTTTTTACAGGTGATACTTTGTTTGCGTTGGGTTGCGGCAGGCTTTTTGAAGGGACCCCGGCTCAAATGTGGAATAGTCTATCCAAGCTGATGGCTTTGCCCGACGATACGATTGTCTATTGTAGTCATGAGTACACAAAAGCGAATGCTGAATTCGCGGTGAGTGTTGATCCGAACAACTCAGCACTGATTGCCCGCGCTAAAGAAGTTTCCTTGTTGCGTGATGCTGGAAAATCCACGGTTCCGACAAGTATTGGGCTGGAGCGTGCCACGAACCCGTTCGTTAGGCCGGACGACTCTGGTATTCGCGCGCTGCTTGGTATGGAAACTGATGGTGATGCCGCTGTATTTGCAGAGATACGAAAGCGAAAAGACAATTTTTGATGTTTTTCGGCTTGTAGACTACCGATATTGCGTGGAGCGGCCTCGACAGCTTTTTGAAAA
>JBCDFK010000153.1:0-5775 GCA_039178065.1 Pseudomonadota bacterium
CCCGACCCCTTGATTCGTAGTCAAGTGCTCTATCCAGCTGAGCTACGGGTGCTTAGCGCGATGCAATGCATCAGCGACTGGGCGGTTGGTAGTCTGTTGATCACAAAAATGCAAGCACTGGTTTTCAGGTTTTTATAGAAGATTTGTTTTTTGTTCCTCGCCTGAGGTCGTCTCGTTCTCAATGCGGCGGTTTACTTCCAGCGAGACGGGCGCATCAGGCATTCTAATTTCAAAATGCGTGCCGACCGCTCTTCCCTCTCGAAGCTCAATCGATCCGCCATGCGCCGTGATCAATTCATGCGCAATCGCCAGGCCCAATCCAGTGCCGCCATGCCGGGCTGAGCCTTTAAATGCGGAGAATAGATTTTCGCGCGCTGTCGCCGGCAAACCAGGTCCCGTATCTTCTACGCTGATGATCACCGTGGTGCCCATTCTAGCGGCCGATATCGACAATCTTTTTACCGTTGATGGACTATCATCTGCAGCCATGGCCTGTACCGCATTTCGGCACAAATTCATCAACACGCGGAACAGCTGTTCTGGGTCTGCATCAACTTCGAGTTCGCTTGGAACATTGGTCGACAACACAATGCCATCAGAGCCGTCCAGCCCCAGCAGATCTTCAACATCATCAATCAAAGTTGGCAACATCACCCGGCGTCTATCGGGAACCTGCTCATTGGCTTTGCCATAAGACATAACATCATTGGTGTAGTTTACCGCCCGATCCAATGTGCGGATGATCTTTGGCGCAAACCGTTGAACCATCGGGTCTTCAACATGGCTGATGCTGTCCGACATCAATTGGGCTGAGGCCAAAATATTGCGCATATCATGATTGATTTTCGAAACCGCCAAACCAAGGTCAGCCAATCGCTTTTGCCCACGCAATGTTGACTGCAATTGAGTTTGCATGGAGGCCAGCTCGCGCTCGGCAACGCCAATTTCATCTTCGCGCTGTTGCGGTCTGATCACTGCGTTAGGAGAGGCGGGATCGGCCGCAAATCGTAGCATCGATACGGTCATGTCTCTAATTGGCTGGATCATCATCCGATTGATTGCAAGAAAAACAAGAAGGGCCGTGATTATGGAAATGAGAAGTGAAATCAGGGCTACATTGCGGGCGTAGTTGAGCATTGCCTCTCGTAGAACGCGGTCTGGCAGAACCAATTCAATCACTTGATCAGATTCGCCAATCGTACCGACGACCCGCATAACTTTGTTGCCGCCACTAATTAGTGTGTCGAAAGTCTCAACAATCGCACCTAATGGAGTGAAATTATCTACATTGACCATCTGGTCGACGCTGGGAGGCATTTCACTCGCCACAACCAGTTTTGAAATACCGTCAGAACGCAACGCAATTGCCTTTGCGCCAGTCGCCATCAAAACCTCATCCTGGGCAGCGCGAGAAAGTTGTGCGCTGGTATCGGTAGAGATGAGAATGCTCGCCGCGCCAGCCGTATTCAATCGTTCCTGCAACCACGTCATGCGGAAATTGGCGACAGATGGCACAAAGATCAGCACCTCTGCAATCATCACAAAGATGATGGTCAATCCTAGAAGTTTTGCCGAAAGACTTTTGATCCTTCGAACGTTCATGTCCGTCACTTTATTCGACGTATCGGTCACTCAGATTGCCTCTCAATTTGAGTTATCTTACTTCATTTACCCAAAAATGCGCAGGAAATTGATAATTCGTCTTACTGATGGTTTACGCGTTAGCGGTGCGGAGAATGATGTTGCCGCGCGTTTTGTGATTTCAGTCATCGTCGGATATGGCGCGATGAACCCGCGCAGGTCTTGTACCTTCAGTTTTTTCGATACGGCAAGTGCAAAGACATTGATCATTTCACCCGCATTGGCACCAGCAATGGACGCACCCAGGATTTTGCCCTTCTTATCCGTGACAATTTTCACCAAACCTTCGGTTTTACGCTCGGCCTGCGCGCGGTCATTTTCCGCATAAGGCCAAAGTAAGATATTGATCGTACCGACGCGTTTGCGTGCCGCATCTTCATCGAGGCCAACATGCGCCAATTCAGGATCAGTATATGTTGCCCAAGGAATGATATCTCGGTTCTCCTTGCCTGCGATGCGGAACAAGATGGACTGTATGACCAGTCCGGCATGATATCCGGCCACGTGGGTAAATTGGAAGCCACCAGACACATCGCCGATCGCGTAGACACGTTTGTTTGATGTGCGCAGATCGTTGCTCACCTCAATCCCTTTGCGATCATATTTGATGCCGGCTTTTTCCAGATCCAATCCGTTCACATTGGCCGCACGGCCAGTCGCAACCAATATGTGGCTACCGGATACGTCGCGTTCGCCTTCTTCGGTGGAGATACGGACCGTAACCTTCGTTTTAGTCGTCTGCTCAACACCAACCACATTGGCGCCTTCTAATATTTCAACACCATCTGCTCGAATATTGCGCAGCACAACTTCAGCCAGTTCCGGATCGTCCTTACCAAGCGCCTTAAGACCTTCGATAACGGTGACTTTGCTGCCAAGACGGCGGTGGGCTTGCGCCATTTCCATGCCGATGGGGCCACCGCCAATAACCAATAGATGGTTTGGTTTGCGTGTTTCATCAAACAGCGTTTCGTTGGTTAGATATTCTACACTCTCAAGACCAGCAATTGGGGGCACGAAAGCAGATGAGCCGGTTGCAACCACGAAGCGGCGCGCTTTGATTTCATAGTCGCCTGCCACTACTGTTTTGGCATCCTTAAACTTTCCGTGGGCTTCAATGACTTTCACACCAAGCGCGGTGAAGCGCTCAACGGAATCATTAGGGGCAATCGCAGCGATCACGCTGTGAACATGGTCATGTACCTTCCGGAAATTGACTTCAGGCTCAACATTTTGACTGCCGAATTTTTCCGCATGGCGCATGGAGTTGGCTGTCTTTGCAGCCGCAATAATCGCTTTAGAAGGAACACAACCATAGTTGAGGCAGTCACCGCCCATCTTGCCTGCTTCGATAAGCACCACCGAAACGCCGAAGGCTGCTGCAGCGGCTGCTACGGTTAGGCCACCAGAGCCGCCACCAATTACGCAGATATCGGGTTTGATTACTTCAGTCATGTTCTTCCCCTCAGGAAAATATCAGCGCCGGTGCATCCCGGCAATTATGTTAAGCGCGGTTGCGCAGTTTCTTGATGATTGTAGGCAGCACCGCAACAAAGGCGAGAGCGGCGAATGCCAGGGTGATTTCTGTTGTTACAAGGTCTCCAACGCTGGGTTCTGTGCCGGCTGCTTCAGCAGCGACAAGCACGCTTTCTACACCTTGACCTAAATAGGTGTAGGCAAATGTGCCAGGCAAAATGCCCAGGAATGTCGCGGCGACATAGGTGCGCAATGGCACATTGAACAAGGCGGGCGCAATATTCATGACAAAGAATGGAAATACAGGCGCAAGGCGCAGGACCAACAGATAACTGAAGGCGTCTTTTTCAAAGCCGTCAGCCAGTGATTTAACACGGCCGCCGACTTTTTCTTTCAAGAAGTCCCCAAATGCTGAGCGTGCGGCCAGAAACAGCGCAGCAGCGCCAACCGTCGCGGCAAAAGCCACCGTGATGCCGCCCACAAACCAGCCAAATAGGAAGCCCGCAAAGATCGTAAGAATAGATGCAGCAGGGAAGGAGAACGCGACCGCCAAGGCGTAAAGCAAACCAAAGCCAATAAGTGACAATGCATAGTTGGCCTCAACATAAGCGCTAAGAGCTGTTCGTTGCTCAGACAAAAATTCCAATGTGAAATATTGTTGCCAACCCATCGCATAAGCAAAGCCCAATCCACCAAGCACCACGGCAAGTGGTGCAAAGCGCTTCCATGCGGGCACTTTTTTGGCGGGCGCTTGATTCTCTTTTGACTGTTCGGTCATCTGCATCGTTGTATCAACCATCTGAATTTCTCCAAGCCAATTCTCTCATGGCCGTTTTAATTTCTGTTAAATTGCTGATGCTTGTTTTCTCATTCAACAACAACCAACAAACGTGTGAGGCGCACGTTAGTGATCACGCAGCACATTTTGATCACGGGCGTGTGAACGGCATTGCTGCTCCGTGCTAGCTGACATCGACACCGAAAAATCGTCAGGTTCTCTCAAGGCTTGTCATCAATCTATGCATTTTCGCATTTTCGTTCTAAAACTAGAAATAGAACATCAAAGGTGAGAACGAAAATTGCAGTCTTCAGAACGTCACAGAAAGATCCTTGAGCTGGTGAAAGTTCAAGGAACCGTATCGGTCGAACAACTATCGAGCGAGTTCGATATTTCTGTGCAGACTATTCGTGCCGACCTTCGAGATTTGGATCGTGACCGAAAGCTCATTCGGTTTCACGGCGGAGCGCGCACCGTCGATGGTCGCGAGAACTTGGAGTATGAATCCCGCCGGCAAATAGCTGCAAACGAGAAGGTTGCAATTGGTAAAGCAGCAGCGGCGTTGATACCGAACAAGGCTTCTTTATTTGTCAATATTGGAACAACCACTGAAGCAGTAAGCGACGCATTGGTCGAACATAAAGAGCTCTTGGTTATTACCAATAACATAAATGTTGCCAATAACTTACGTCTCTATAAAGATATAGAAGTTGTCATTGCGGGCGGTGCTGTGCGATCGACGGACGGCGCAATTGTCGGCGAAACTGCTGTTGATTTTATCAATCAATTCAAGGTTGACTATGCGATAATTGGTTCTTCAGCGCTCGATCAAGACGGTGCGCTTTTAGATTTTGATATTCGGGAAGTTAAGGTGGCACAGGCCATTATTGAAAATGCACGTAATGTGATCTTGGTCGCTGATTCCTCAAAATTTGGACGCGCTGCGCCTGTTCGCATCAGCCATCTATCGCATGTCGATATATTCGTTACCGATAAGCTGCCAAGCGAAAATGTCAGAAATGTCTGCAACGAGGCCGATGTGGAGGTGATAGAGGTCGCGCTAGCAGAAAGTTCTTAACAGCTTCGAAAACTTTCGTTTGACATTCGTTTTCCTTTCGTATTGATTGTTCTCTTCGAAGGTAAGCGGAGGAGCTTGCCTCGTTCAGGGAGGCTCCGTTGGAGTGCGATTACGATATCTTTGTTATTGGCGGCGGCATTAATGGCTGCGGCATAGCGCGTGATGCTGTTGGGCGCGGCTTCTCAGTATGCCTTGTCGAGATGAACGATCTTGCCAGCGGCACCTCTTCATGGTCGTCAAAACTGATCCACGGTGGGCTTCGTTATTTAGAGCATTACGAGTTCAGGCTGGTTCGCGAAGCGCTTGGTGAGCGCGAGGTCCTCCTCAAATCAGCGCCACACATAATTTGGCCGCTGCGTTTTGTTCTCCCCCATCACAAGGGTTTGCGTCCAGCCTGGCTTCTTCGCCTTGGCTTGTTTCTTTACGACAACATCGGCAAACGCGTTCTTTTGCCTGGCACCAGCACTGTAAATCTTAAAACCGCTGAAGTCGGCGCCCCTTTGAAGCCAGTTTTTGCCAAAGCCTTTGAATATTCCGACTGTTGGGTGAACGATGCGCGCTTGGTTGTACTAAATGCCAAGGACGCCTCAGAACGCGGCGCAGTTATTGAAACCCGCACCCAATGTGTGTCAGCCCGGCGTGAGAATGGTCACTGGTCGATTGAAACCAAGAACCTTAATGATGGCACCACCCAGACACGCACCGCTAAGATTATCGTGAATGCCGCAGGGCCATGGGTTGATAAAGTGCTGGGTCAGGCATTTGGAAGCAACAACGCTAAAAATGTGCGGCTGGTGCAGGG
>JBCDFK010000154.1:0-5756 GCA_039178065.1 Pseudomonadota bacterium
GGTCACGGAAAAATTCTTGTCCCTGATCCCACCAAGGCTTCGACAATCAAGCAGGGTTTTGAAGGCTATGCTAGCGGACGATTTCAGACGCTGACGGAGTTAAAGCGCTTCTTTGAAACAAGCGATGTATTTCCCCAAAACAAAAAGGGAGAAATTCATCCAACCCGCATTCAGGAACTTATAGATCGCATCATTTATGCCGGATATATCTCCTATGAGCCCTGGGGCCTCAATATGATAGAAGGCAAGCATGAAGCCCTAATCTCACTTGAAACATGGGTGGCCGTTCAGAACCGTCGCAAAATCCTTGCTAAGGCACCAGCACGCAAAGACCTCAATGTTGACTTCCCACTCAGGGGCTTTGTCACTTGTGGCGATTGCAATCAGCCCTACACATCCTGTTGGTCAAAGGGGCGAAGCAAAAAGTACCCGTATTATCTTTGCGACACAAAGGGTTGCGTCAGCTATCGCAAATCCGTCCGTAGGGAAAAGATCGAGTGCGAGTTTGAAACGCTTCTGAAAAAACTCCAGCCGACAAAAGAACTGTTGGCCATGTCTCTGGCAATGTTTCAGGAGATTTGGGACACCCGCCTAGAAGCAATAGCGCACGACAAGAAGGCGACGGCTTCTAAGATAAAACAACTTGATCGTAAACTAACGCAGTTTTTAGATCGCATTGTTGAGACCGATAACTCCAGTGTAATTGCAGCATATGAGAATCGCATTGAAGAAATCGAACGCCAAAAGGCAAGGTTGAACGAAAGACTGCGCAAATCTAGCGAATCACGCGGTAACTTCAAGGAAATTTATCGAACCGCTTTTCAGTTTCTCGCAAACCCTTGGAATCTATGGGTTTCTGATAAGATTGAAGACCGACGAGCGGTACTAAAACTCGTGTTTTCGGACAGACTACCCTACCACCCAAATCAGGGTTATCGAACCGCCAAAACCTCCTTACCTTTCAAGGCTTTGGAGGACATTCACATGGGAAAATCTGAAATGGTGCCCCTCTCCGGACTCGAACCGGAACTCCTCTCGGAACGGGATTTTGAATCCCGCGCGTCTACCAATTCCACCAGAGGGGCAGTGCTCGTTCTAGGCGAGCGCGATTTACCTACTCGTGCGTTGGCTGGTCGTCAAGCAAATTGCCACTATTTGATGCTATCAACACCATGTTATTGATTTTCCGTGTATAGGCTGGTCGAATCAACACTGATTTGACGGGATTGGACTGTATGAACTCCGAAGAAAAACATCATGCTGAGCCTCATGGTGCACTCGACAAGATTGAACAAGTTCTAGAGTCCCATCGCTCCAATAAAGCTGGAGTGGGAACCGACACGATCTCCCTAGGCGCGTTAAGTGACGGGATGCAAGAACGTGCTTTTGGTCTGTTGCTTTTGCTATTGGCGCTGCCCTGCGGGTTGCCGTTCGTGTATATTTTACCGCAAATTGTTGCATTGCCTATGCTTTTATTGGTCGCCCAAATGGCCATGGGTAGACGCGCGCCATGGTTGCCTGAAAAACTAAGAAGCCGCGAGTTGCCGATTGACCGATTTCTCGATGTGGTGGGTACGGCGCGAAAATATGCTGGTTGGCTTGAAAAACTAGCGCATCGACGCCTTGCTTGGCTCACCAGCAATTCGGCGAGCCGGATCGTTGGCGCGTTATTGTTCATTCCCTGCGCTTCTATCCTCGTGCCGTTGCCTCTTACCAACACGGTCCCGGGTATTGCGGTAGCACTTGCGGCAGTCGGTCTCATCGAACGAGACGGATTATTCGTGTTATTGGGCATAATTGGTGGCCTCATTTGGGTCGCTTTGTTGTTTATTGGTGGCCCCGCATTGATCTACTTTGTTGTAGATTTTGTTCTCAACCGCCAAAACTAGCTTAAGGCGCATTTGATGACTTTTGATAAAGTTGGAAAACCCCAGATTTGGGGTGCAGCCTTTATGGCAGTTGCAAT
Organism: Pseudomonadota bacterium; assembly: GCA_039178065.1. GTDB lineage: Bacteria > Pseudomonadota > Alphaproteobacteria > Rhizobiales > Rhizobiaceae > Ahrensia. The sequence continues at coordinate 1,967 of JBCDFK010000154.1, forward strand.
GGCGATTGTAGTGGGCACCGCACTTGGGTTCGAGCATATTGGCGGTTTTGTGCCATGCAAACTGTGTCTAGAACAACGTCAGCCATACTATCTGGGTGTTCCAATTGCGCTGTTAGCCTTAATCGGCGGGTTACTACGCTGGCCGACCATTGTCGTACGCGGAGGGCTCATAGTGGTTGGCCTGTTAATGGCCTATGGTGTGGTGCTCAGCATTTATCATTCAGGTGTTGAATGGTCTTGGTGGATGGGGCCAGCGGATTGCTCGACATCATCGACCACAGGCATCACCACGGATGCTACAAATTTGCTCGGCGCTCTTGATGATATTACACCACCATCTTGCGATGAAGCAGCCGGGCGCTTTCTTGGCCTTTCATTCGCAGGCTGGAATGTGATCGCAAGTCTTTTCCTGACAGCAGCTTCATTTAAAGCTGCATTTGCGCGGATCCAGTTAAGCAACTAAGCTTCCAGCTCCACATCCCAGTATAGATAATCCATCCAACTCTCATGCAGATAATTGGGCGGAAATCCGCGGCCTTTATTGTTCAAATCGTGAACGGTTGGCTGGAATGGTAATTGCCTGGGATGCATATCTGTTTTGGACGGCATCCGGCCACCTTTTTTAAGATTGCAGGGCGAACACGCAGTGATGATATTTTCCCAGGTAGTTTGCCCGCCAAATCGACGCGGAATCAGATGGTCGAATGTTAAATCGTGTGGGCTGCCGCAATATTGGCATTCAAAGCGATCACGCAAAAAAACGTTGAATCGAGTGAATGCAGGATAGAGCGCCGGCTTTACATAATCTTTAAGGCTGATGACACTTGGCAATTGCATTGTTGAAGAGGGCGAATGAACGCAGTGATCATATTCAGCGACAATGTTTACACGATCCAGAAAAACGGCCTTAACGGCATCTTGCCAGGACCAAAGTGATAGTGGGTAGTAGCTCAAAGGCCGGTAGTCTGCGTTGAGCACAAGTGCGGGTAGTGCTTCCGGCGAAACCGCGATAGTCATTTAGACCCTCATCCTTATTCGTCCCCTGCTTGTCACTATATACTAAGCGTGTTGTGACAAGAATGTGAAGCCTTTGATGGTTCTTCCACGATATCTGAAAAGCCATTATTATTCAGATAGTTAAAACCAAGATAGGCTAAGGCATGGCCGATCTGTTTTTTTGGATGGCATAGTGGGCCCATAAAAGACGCGCCGCTACGCCGCGCCAGGGGGTCCATGATTCGGCTAAAACCCGAAGCTCTTTCTCTCTCATTTTCTCTTCAAAACCATAGGCATCTGCTGCCGCGATTTGGAGCGCTAAGTCTCCAGCTGGGAATATATCGGGATGTCCGATTGCAAATAGTAAGTAAACCTCGGCGGTCCATGGGCCGATACCTTTGACGGCAGTCATGGTTGAAATTGCTTGGCTGGCTGGAAGGTCGGCTAGAGCCTCTAGGCTGATTTGTTTTGTGATAATGGCATTGCAAAGTGCCAAGAAAGTGCGCTGCTTTGGACGCGATAAACCAATTCTGATCCATGCTTGTTCGCCAGCTTCTAGATAGTTTTCTGGCGTCAATGGAGAAATGACCTTCTGCATGCGCCCGAAAATTGCGGCAGCGCTTTGTTTTGATACTTGCTGCGAGACTATGATTGATGCAAGGCTTGCGAAATTAGCTTGTTGGCGACGAAGCGGTACCTCTGGAACATCAGGGATGATCTTTGCCAGGGTGCTGCATTGCCGAGCAAGCTGATGGAGCCCTTCTGCAATGTCATCGCTGGTTTCGATAGCGCTATTGGGCATGCTTTGGCTACTGACGGGAAAATGTTCTGATTGCTTTAATCGAAGGTTCGCATGTGAATGATTAACTTGCCAAGCGTTTTTCGCTTCGCCCCAAGCCCAAATGGGCAATTGCACCTTGGTCATGCGTATTCGGCGCTTTTGAATTATCAGTTGGCAATGGAGGCGGGTGGCAGATTTCTTGTACGCGTTGAGGATATTGATCAAACCAGATGTACGCCCGAGCTCGAACGCGCCATGTTGCGTGATTTGGCGTGGCTTGGCCTTAAATGGGAAGAGCCCGTGCGCCGTCAATCAATGCATTTTGGTGAATTCGCAAAGGCGCTACAATCGCTCGAGGCGCTTGGATTGACTTACCGTTCTCAGTTATCGCGTGGAGACGTGCGCAGGATTGTTGAGGCCCACGAAAAGACTGGTAAGGCGTGGCCGCGTGACCCTGACGGTGCACCATTGTTCCCAGGCCAAACGCATGAGCTTGATGCAGCTGATGCTGATAATAATTTTGCTATTCGCCTTAAGACCCAAGCTGCCATTGAGCATATTGGTGGCCCGTTTGAATGGCAAGAGTTGGTGTTTGGCGGCACTGATAAGATGATCGAATCTGATCCCAAAAAATGGGGAGATGTAGTGTTAGCGCGACGCGATACGCCAACCAGCTATCATTTGTCCGTCGTGGTTGATGACGCCATTCAAGGCGTCTCTCACATAGTGCGCGGCAGTGATCTGTATGAAGCAACAGGCATGCATATTTTGTTGCAAAAACTATTGGGCTTGCCAAAGCCGTTGTATCACCACCATGCGTTGATATTAGGCGAAAATGGTCAAAAGCTCTCAAAAAGCAAGAATGGCACGTCCATCGCGCAACTAAGACAAGCGGGTGCTACGCCAAATGAAATTCGTCAGATGGTTGGGCTTTAAAGTTTTCAGATAAATGCTGAATAGGCTAGTAGCCGAACCTATTGAGTAACGCCTTGGTGATAACGGTGAATGCCAGTGTCATGAAGCCACCAGTTACACCTGCTACAGCAATTTGCACTGAGCTGGTGCCGTATAAGAGTGCATCAATTGCATAAAAGCCGAAAAAGGCACCAGCGATCAAAACGCCCATATTTCCAATTGTACCAAATCCATCTTCTTCAAGCACGCCATTCATCATTGAGCCGATGAAGAACGAACCAATGGCTACAATCATAAACAAAACGACGAGCATTTCTGTATCAAGTGAATTTAACATAATCAAACTCCTGCCGTGTTGCACAATAGAGCATTTTTCTTAAGCTTAGCCTAAGGAAGTAATGAGTGTTTTAATGGTATTTTACTTACTATTTTTCATCGATCTGATGTTGCTTCGATCTTTTTGAAACTGAAAAATCGCTGCATTTAGCTCAGCGCCCAAAATGAAGATCGCAGCTATAATGTAAAGGAATACAAGGGCAATCATGATCGACGCCAAGCCGGCATAGGTGGTGACATATGTACCAAAACTTTCCAAATATGCTGCAAACAATGATGCTCCTGCACCCCAACTGATGATCGTGAAAATGATACCGGGCAAAAGTGATTTTGAATCGCGTGCACCTGCTGGCAACCATTTATGAACCACAAACAGACCGATTGCGAGCAAGATGATAGCGATGGCTATCCGCAATAAGTCGTTGGGCGCTTTAAATTCGCTGAACCAAGGCACCCAATGAACGATTTCCTCTGCGAAATTGATCAGTAAGGGTGCAAAAATAAGTAGAAAACTGACCGCTAACAAACCCACTGTAGCCATGATCACAAAGATGAGGCTTTGGGCACGAAGCAATAAAAAGTTGCGAGTCTCTTTCACCCGATAGGCTCGGTTAAGCGCAACGCGCAGTGCTTCAACACCATTGGACGCGAAAAACGCCGCCGCGATTACTGATATTGTCAGAAGACCGCCGCGAGGCACCGTTAAAACATTGGCCACTTCACGTGCGATGGGTGTTGCAATGCTTTCAGGCCAAATATCAA